>NZ_AMGD01000039.1:0-129522 GCF_000297555.1 Paenisporosarcina sp. TG-14 | reverse complement strand
CCATGCTGGGCACACTAAAAAACTGTTTCCTAAAATGCAAGGAAACAGTTTTTATACATGATTATTTGAGACTACTAGGCTTGCTACTTTGGACTCTAGAACCCGTTTCTCCTTGAAGTAAATCGCCTTCCGTTGATTCTATAATTTTATTTGTAACATTGTTTGAAATTGTATTCGCTACTAATTGTAATAAGTCATTTACATCGCCTTGCGATTGTTTAAACTCTTGAACAATTGGGATCTCATCAATTTCTACTTCAATCTTCTCAATTTTACCTTCGATTAATGATAATGCTTTTTCTTTTCCGTATTGTTGAAAATTAACTGCTTGTTTTTGAAGACTTTTCAAACTCGCAATTTTTTCGCGAATCTTTTGATTTTCATTAATTTGTGCTTCCGCACGTTTGAAGAAATCTACTTCTTCAGTATGTGAAATCATCTCGGCAATTTCTCTTGCTTTTGCAATAATATCATCTTTTGTGTATTTCGTTGTCATAAGACACCCACTTCTTGGCCAGCGACGACTTCAATTAATTCGCCTTCTAGTGACCATGTTTTTGTTTTCGTGATTTTCACCATTACAAGCTTGCCAATAATCTCATTGGGACCAGCAAAATTAACAAGCTTGCTCGTTCTTGTGTAACCTGCAAGGACGTCTGAATTTTTTCGGCTTTCACCTTCAACTAAAACTTCAACAATTTGCTCATTGTAAGCGTTCATTGCTTTAGCTGATAAATCATTTACAAGATTATTTAATCGTTGTAGACGTTGTTTTTTTAAACCCATTGGTATATTGTCTTCCATTTTTGCAGCTGGTGTACCCTCACGTGGTGAATAAATGTACGTAAATGCATGTTCGAATCCAACTTCTTCATATAAAGACATTGTTTCTTCAAACTGCTCGTCCGTTTCATTTGGAAAGCCCACAATAATATCCGTTGTTAATGCAGCATCAGGTAAAGCGATTTTGATTTTCCGAACTAATTCCAAATATTGTTCACGACTATATTTACGTGCCATTAGTTTTAGCATACTTGTTGAACCTGATTGAACAGGTAAATGAATATGCTCCACCAAATTACCACGCTTTGTTAGAACTTTAATCAAATAATCATCAAAATCACGAGGATGACTAGTAGTAAAACGAATTCTTGGTATATCAATTAGACGAAGATCGTTCATTAAATCACCTAAACGATACGTAAGATCATTAAAATCTTTACCATACGCATTTACATTTTGACCTAGTAAAGTGACTTCTTTATACCCTTCCGCTGCAAGCTGCCTTACTTCTTGTATGATATCTTCAGGTCTGCGGCTTCGTTCTTTTCCGCGTGTATACGGTACGATACAATAAGTACAAAACTTATCACAGCCATACATGATATTAACCCACGCTTTTATTTTACCACGGCGAACCTTTGGTAAGCTTTCAATCACGTCACCTTCTTTTGACCACACTTCAATAACCATTTCCTTTGACAGATATGCTTCCATTAAAATGTTCGGTAAGCGATGAATATTATGCGTGCCAAAAATTATATCTACTTGATTATAAGTTTTCAAGATCTTATTGACAACAGATTCCTCTTGAGACATACAACCACATACTCCTATTATTACATCTGGATTGTCGCGTTTTATTTTTTTGTAGTGACCAAGTTCACCAAACACTTTATTTTCAGCATTTTCTCGAATAGCACATGTGTTAAGCAAAATGACATTGGCTTCTTGGACGTTTTCTGTAGGAGTGTAACCCAGGCTCAAGAAAATACCTGCAATAACTTCAGTATCATGTTCATTCATTTGACATCCAAATGTTCGAATGAAAAACTTTCGCCCATTTCCCATACCTAAAAAATCAGGATCTATTACAAAATCTTTATGATAAGTTATATCTTCTTTCCCGCGTTTCTTTGCTTCCTTTAAAGACGGTGGTATGTAAACAGATTCAAAATACTGGCTATAATCTTTTTCTGTTTTATTTTCTACTTCTTTCACTTGTGAGTTATATAATCTCTGTTCTTCATTCATCAGAAAACTCCTTTCATCCTAATCAATACTCAGACGAAAACTGCATTCCTCTATTATACTGAAAACCTATTCATTCCTACAAGGTAGTCGGTTCAATTGTCGGTAATTCGACAATAAAACAAGATTTTCGTAATCAGTTCAACAAATACTAAAGTATCTATAACGCGGTCGACAAAATTTCAGTGCTCATTAAATTCTTCAGTACATATGCCTATACCTAAATCACTTTTAAAAAACCCAACCTCTATTGAGATTGGGTTTGTTTAACTGATAAGAAAGAATAGCAATTGAATGATACTACACAAGCGTAAGCCCGCAACTGCGTTTGACACTCTTATTGGAAACAGATTTTCTAGGTTATTTCTCCCCCGGTTACTCTTCGCAGAAGAAACTTATTCCTGCGTTAGAAGTCGGTCTCTTTTAGCCTGCTACACTTTTCGGTGTCAGCGTCGAGCTTAAGTGGCGCTTTCCGCCTTTATTACTATACTCGTGTACGTTTTTCAACTAAAAGCTTAATCGCTGTTCGGTCTTCACCACCAATTACGATATCTGTAAATGCTGGTGAACAAATTAAATCGGCGCCACTTGGTGCCACAAAGCCACGTGCAATTGCAACTGCTTTTACCGCTTGATTCAGTGCTCCTGCCCCAACTGCTTGCATTTCTGCATACCCTTTTTCTCGGATGACTGCAACTAATGCACCTGCCACTGAATTCGGATTAGATTTTGAAGATACTTTTAATGTTTCCACTACGATTCCCCCTTGTCCTTGCTGACCGTTGGACGATTAAACTGTCCATAAATCACTTTATGCAAGTTCATAGAGATATAGAAGAAGTTATCCTCTGAAAGGATAATCTTCATTTATATAAATACGTTCAAAAGAATTGGCTTTTCCTGTTTGGTTATCTAACTCAACGAAAAATGCACTGATTACAGAACGTCCAGACTTTGGCACTTCAAAACGTGCTGGCATATTAGTTTGGAATCGGTATAACACCTCTTCTTTTTTCATTCCTAGCACACCATCATATGGACCTGTCATCCCTACATCAGTAATGTAGGCTGTACCTTTAGGAAAAATCCGAGCGTCAGCAGTTTGGACATGTGTATGAGTCCCTACAACTGTTGATACTTCTCCATCTAAATGCCAACCCATTGCAATTTTTTCACTTGTTGCTTCTGCATGGAAATCAACAAAAATTAGTGGTGATAGTTGTTTTGCTTCTTTTACAAGTTCTGTCGCTTTTTTAAATGGATCATCATGAGGTGGTAAAAAAGTACGACCATGCAAATTAATGACGGATAACGTATGACCATTTTTTGTAATGTTAGTCATTCCTTTACCCGGAGCTTCATCAGAAAAGTTAGCAGGACGAATTAAATAATCGGTGTCATCTATAAAATCAAAAATTTCTTTTTGATCCCATGTATGATTTCCCATTGTTACGACGTCTACCCCCATGTAAAGTAATTCTTGAAATAATTTCTTTGTAATCCCACGTCCTGATGCTGCATTTTCCCCATTTGCTATGATGACATCTGGCTGGTATTTCTTTTTCAATCTTGGTAAATAGTCTTCTACGGTATCGCGTCCAATTGACCCTACGATATCTCCAATAAATAATACTTTCATTTTCATTCCTTCTTTCGTTTCCAATAAAAAAAGGCTTCAAAATGAAGCCCTTTTTTACTTATTTTGCGTATTCTACCGCTCTTGTTTCACGAATTACTGTCACTTTAATATGACCTGGATAATCCATTTCTTCTTCAATACGTTTTCGAATGTCACGCGCTAAGCGATGCGCTGTAATGTCATCAATTTGCTCTGGACGAACCATAATACGAATTTCGCGACCAGCTTGAATAGCAAAGGATTTTTCAACACCATCATAAGACTCTGAAATTTCTTCCAGTTTCTCTAAGCGGCGGATGTAATTCTCTAAAGTTTCACTACGTGCACCTGGGCGTGCAGCTGATAATGCATCAGCTGCAGCTACAAGTACTGCAATCACAGATGTTGCTGGTGTATCACCATGATGAGAAGCAATACTGTTAATAACTACCGGATGTTCCTTGTACTTCGTTGCAAGTTCAACACCGATTTCAACGTGGCTACCTTCGACTTCATGGTCGATGGCTTTCCCGATATCATGCAGTAATCCTGCACGACGAGCAAGCATGACATCTTCTCCAAGTTCAGCAGCGAGTAAACCTGATAAAAACGCAACTTCTTTCGAATGTTTCAAGACGTTTTGTCCATAACTTGTGCGATAACGCATACGACCCATTATCTTAATTAAATCGGGATGTAAATTATGAATGCCAACATCAAATGTCGTTTGTTCACCGATTTCACGAATTTGCTCATCGACTTCACGTCTAGACTTCTCAACCATTTCTTCAATACGTGCTGGATGAATTCTGCCATCTTGGACTAATTTTTCTAGTGCCAGACGAGCGGTTTCACGACGGATTGGATCAAAACCAGAAAGAATAACTGCTTCAGGTGTATCATCGATAATTAAGTCGATTCCCGTCAATGTTTCTAGTGTTCTAATATTCCGACCTTCGCGGCCTATGATACGGCCTTTCATTTCATCATTTGGCAAGGTTACTACTGACACTGTCGTTTCCGCTACATGGTCTGCAGCGAAGCGTTGTATAGCTAATGATAAGATTTCACGAGCTTTTTTATCAGATTCTTCTTTCGCTCGCGTCTCAGATTCTTTCGTCATCACTGCGATGTCCGTTGCTAATTCATTTTCTACTTGTTTTAGTATAATGCTTCTCGCTTCTTCACGAGTTAATGCAGAGATGCGCTCAATTTCTGTTTCTTGTTTTGCAACTAGTTCAGCTACTTTACTTTCCATCTGCTCTACTTGCTGCAGTCTTTCAGTCAGAGCGTCTTCTTTGCGCTCTAGACCCGCGTCTCTTTTGTTAAGAGCATCATCCTTACGATCAAGGTTTTCTTCTCTTTGCAAGTACCGATTTTCCTGTTTTTGCAGTTCAGACCGGCGTTCACGAATGTCAGATTCTGATTCAATTCTCAATTTGTGAGTTTCATCTTTTGCTTCTAATAGTGCTTCTTTTTTAAGAGCTTCCGCTTCGCGCTTCGCCTCATCTACGATGAGAACAGCTGACTGCTTTGCACCAGTCACTTTTGAATCGTTCACATTTTTAATTAAAAAATAGCTAACACCGACACCGACGATAAGACCAAGCAAAGCGGAGATAATTTCATACATTTTGAACACCTCCTCTTGCTATTTCATTTACATGTTTAGTTGGCTTATATATGGAGTGGTCCACTATACTGCCAAATGTTATTCATTTGAGAGATTATACAAGCTTAATTGTATAGATGTAAAAATACTCTGTCAAGGATTCACAAGTGCTAGTAAAAGAAAGTAGTCTACCTAAATTTACGGTAGACTACTACTTATTCCTTATTTTTTGTCTACTGACAATTCAAACTCTTCATTTTCTTCTTCTTCATCATGAGCGCCAATTGTATATGCAGTTGCCATCATTCCATATGCAGCTCTGATTTTTTGAGCAATTTCATTTCGAGTTGCATGATTATCTTTTAGGTATTGTTTTGCATTTTCACGACCTTGACCAAGACGATCATCGTTATATGAATACCAAGATCCACTCTTATTTACAATATCCATCTCCACACCTAAATCGACTATTTCACCTTCACGTGAAATTCCACTACCATACATAATATCGACTTCAGCCGTTCTAAATGGAGGTGCTACTTTGTTTTTCACAACTTTTATTTTCGTTTTATTTCCCATGAAGTCATTTCCAGACTTAATTGTTTCTGCACGACGAACTTCTAAACGAACAGAACTATAGAATTTAAGTGCACGACCACCAGGTGTAACCTCAGGATTACCGAACATAACGCCCACTTTTTCACGGATTTGGTTAATGAAAATTGCAGTCGTTTTCGATTTACTAATCGCACCAGATAATTTACGTAATGCTTGTGACATTAGTCGAGCTTGAAGACCTATGTGGGAATCGCCCATCTCCCCTTCAATCTCCGCTTTAGGTACAAGAGCTGCTACAGAGTCAATAACGATAATATCAACAGCACCACTTCTTACAAGTGCTTCTACAATTTCTAAAGCTTGCTCTCCTGTATCTGGTTGGGATAATAATAATTCATCAATATTAACACCCAGATTTTGAGCGTAAGTAGGATCAAGTGCATGCTCTACATCAATAAAGGCTGCTTGACCACCTGCTGCTTGTGCTTCTGCAATTGCATGTAAAGAAACAGTTGTTTTACCAGAACTCTCTGGTCCATATATTTCAATAATTCGTCCTCGTGGGTATCCACCTACACCTAGTGCAACATCAAGAGTAAGAGATCCACTAGAAGTCGTCAATATTTCACGATCAGTTTTTTCTCCAAGTTTCATAATTGAACCTTTACCGAATTGTTTCTCAATTTGTTTTAACGCCATGTCTAATGCTGCTTTACGATCGCTCAAGAATGGTTCCTCCTTTAATTTCAAACACAAATTATCTTCTGTCTCTACTATACTTGGTCTATGAGAAATACACAAGAAAAAAGCGAACGTTTATTCTGTTTTAATTTTAACAAAATCAAATTTTGAATTTAAAAAACAGCTTAAAATCTAATTTTATACCTAATCAAGCCGTGAAAATTTAATTTTACCTACTTTTCTTAAGATAAAGTTTCTTCTTGCAGGAAACGCTAACTAAAATTGCTAACGTCACAAGAGACGTTAGCAATTTTTGTTAGACAGTTATTAAAAAGATGTCCATATTCGACACTTATAGCAAAGAAAGATGTGACTTCAAGAACAACCTTTCAGGCTAGAGCGTAATTAAATCAATCTTCTAAGTGGATAGCAGTTGGATTAAATCATGAAAAGTTCGTTTTACTGCGCGCAATCGATTTGTATTTCTCATATCGCTTAAATGTAATTCATGTGTCACGACTTCATCGTTTGGAAGAATAATTGCTATCCAGACAGTTCCAGCTGGTTTATGATCATGTTCACCAGGCCCCGCAACACCGGTTAATGCTACCCCAATATCCGTTTTGAACATTGTTTTCACTCTAGTTGCCATGGCTGTTGCACATTCTTCACTAACAACACCGTATTGCTCAATAATTTCTTTTGAAACGCCAAGTTGGTTCATTTTTGAATCAGCAGTATATGTAACAACACCACCTACTAACGTCTGACTAACTCCTGGAATGGCGGCTAATTCAGATTGAAACAAGCCAGCAGTTAAACTTTCTGCCACAGATATAGTCAATCCTTGCTCAATTAATAGTTTCGCTGTACTTGATGCTAGAGATTCATCGTTGTAGCCATATAAATAGCCACCAACACGAGAAAGCAAAAGTTGTTCGGTTTCATGAATTAATCGCCAAGCTTCTTCTTCGCTTGACGTTTTAGCTGTCACACGTAAAGTGACTTCGCCATCAGAAGCAAGAGGTGCAATCGTAGGATTTGTTTGAGTTTCTAATAAATCCATGATTTGTGTTTCTAGTTCTGCTTCACCGATTCCATAGAAACGCATTACTTGAGATATGATAATCTCTCCATGATTTAACGTATTAGCTAATAATGGTTTTGCTTCGAATTGAAACATCGGTTCCATTTCTTTTGGTGGACCTGGTAGAAGAATATAAATACGTTTTTCATGTGAATAGAACATACCTGGTGCCATACCGTTATGATTCGCTAATACTTTACAACCGTCTAAAACGAGTGCTTGTTTTTTATTATTTTCAGTCATTGGACGATTGATCCGTTGAAAAAACGCTTCAATGGAGAGCATAGCGGTTTGTTCCATAATGAGCTCAGTTCCTAGATGCTTTGAAATCGTTTCCTTTGTTAAATCATCTTTTGTTGGTCCAAGTCCACCTGAGAAAATAATCAAATCTGCTCGAGACTCTGCAAGCTCAATGGCTTGTTTTAAACGCTCAGCATTATCTCCTACTACAGTGTGATAATACACATTGACACCAAGTTCAGCTAGCTGACTCGAAATGTAACGAGCATTTGTATTCGTAATTTGGCCAAGTAATAGTTCAGACCCTACAGCTATAATTTCAGCATTCACTTTCAATCACGCCCTTATTTAGAATCCAATAATACACGACGGTTCGCATAGAAATAATCCCATCCAGACCAAATCGTAAAGATTAACGTCACATATAACATAATCGTGGCGAATGGTATTGAGAACATTTCAAAAATAATATTATGAAGTAACAATGCCGAAACTGCAATAATTTGTGTCCACATTTTAATTTTGCCTAATTGCTTTGCAGCAACAACTTCTCCTTCATTAGCTAGAATTAAACGAAGGCCTGTTACAGCAAATTCACGACTAATGATTATGATGACTATCCAGGCAGGTGCAAAACCTAGTTCAACTAAAATAATGAGAGCTGCCGAAACCAATAATTTGTCTGCAAGAGGATCTAAAAACATGCCCATCTTTGTGACTAAATTATGTTTACGTGCATAATATCCATCGATAAAGTCAGTGACTGCTGCGAAAATGAAAATTATCGCTCCAACTAGATGTTCCACGGGTAAAGTTGCCCCTAAAAGGGTAAGATCTCCCCAACCAAAATCAATAAGCATAAAGGCTACAAATATTGGGATCATTATTATTCGTGAAACTGTAATTTGATTAGGTATATTCATTATCTGTCTCCTTTCGATTCAAAGAAAATAGCCATCTTGTTAGAGATGACTATTGCTGATTAGAAAATTGAATCATCATATTTTGAGTAACTCTATCAGTTGTTGGAGTTCCATATTCTACTTTTTCATCATTTATAAATACATCAATTTGAGGTGCTGCACCAACTCGAATGCGAGCAGTTTGAGCGTCACTAAGATCTAGTGTAACCGTTTTGCCTTTAGCTAATTCATAGCCTAGCATCTCTACTCCAGATTGATTTTTAACACCGACCCAAGCTCTGCCACGTGCGACGATTTTCAGTGAAAATGTATCCGTTCCTGAAAGTGTATAATTGGTTGTTTCACCGTCAATTTTACCCTTTGCAATCGTTTGTGTTGGTTCTACTTCTTCAACGGGTTCTTCCTCGATTGGTTCTTCTTCTGTTTCAGAATCTACAGCAGAAGTCTCATCTTTTGTTTCAGGCTCTTCAATTGACACTGGTTGGTCAGTTTGTGTTTCTGTTGGATTATTGTCCTTCATCATTAAGTTTTGATATAATAGCCAAAAAATTACGATACCAATAATAATGATCACTGCTACCGTAACCATCGGTAAAACTTCGCCTAAGCGATTAGAAGATTTTGTTATTGATCTGCTTCTTGTAGGGGCAGATGTCATTGTTTGTCGCATTTCTTCACTAGAAGAAGAAGGCAATTCTTGCTTATACGACTCTAACAATTCATCAGAATTTAACCCTACTGCATCAGCGTACTGCTTAATAAATGCTCGAATATAAAATGATCCTGGCATCATGCTATAATTGCCTTCCTCTATACCTGACAAATAGCGTTTTTGAATTTTAGTCATCTCTTGTAAATCTTCTAAGCTGTATCCCTTTGCCAATCTCGCCTCTTTTAAACTAGTTCCTAATTCAGTCAATTAAAACACCTGCCTGTTAAAAATTAAAACCACCGAAGCCTTCTACATTACCTCTTTCAGACATCATCTGGTTTTTTTCCATGATTTCGTACGTTATTACTTCATCTGGTTCATGTCGTAATTCAATTATGTAATCAAAGTCTTCAAGTGAGTATTCTGACTGTTTGATGAACATATCGGGATGTTCAACTACTTTAATTGTAGGAAGACGCATCATTTCTCGCACTAGTTGTAAATGGCGTTCATCTGTCGATTGTTTAGTAACAATACCATCTAAAATAAATATGTTGTTATCGTTATATTCATCACCTGCTAATTGATTTCGGACGGTTTGTTTAATCATTGTCGACGATAAAAACACCCATTTTTTATTCGCACTAACACTAGCTGCAACTACAGATTCAGTTTTCCCTACACGAGGCATACCTCGAATACCGATTAACTTGTGTCCTTCTTGCTTAAATAACTCTGCCATAAAATCCACGAGTAAACCTAGTTCGTCCCTAACAAAACGGAATGTTTTGCGATCATCCACATCTCTTTGTATGTATCGTCCGTGTCTAACTGCTAAAATGTCACGTAATTTCGGTGTACGTAATTTTGTAACTCGAATTGTATCCATCGTAGAAACAATTAACTCAAAACGTTCAATTTGCTCTTCATTTTCTGCACGGAGTAACATTCCCCGTCTTCCCTGGTCTACACCATTAATGGTGACGATGTTCACACGAAGCATTCCAAGCAATGAAGCAATATCTCCGAGCAATCCTGGTCGGTTTTTTTGTATTTCGTATTCAAAATACCATTCACGCATATTATATCGACCTTTCTGCCTAACATATTAAAGAAGCAGTTTTTTTATTTCCCCTAGAAAACATATTAAATTGTCTTCTAAAATAGATGACGCTGTTAAACTGCTCTAGGTTCTATCATATCTGATTTTTGTACGTAAGAAAAGGAAAAAGAAAAGAAGGACGTATGTCCTTCTTTTCTTTTATTGCACATTTTTTTGTTGAACTAATTTTACAACCATGTTCGCTAAAGAATGTTGTTCATCTTCTGAAGCCACTGACCATAAGTCAGCAAGTACACGTTCTTGCTCATTTTTCGGATCCACATTTTTAGCTAGGTAATCACCGATTTCATATGCTGTAGATTGAATAGCTTTTTTAGTCATTCCAGTAGATTCGGCACTCATTACATTTGCACCTAGAAAGTGGGTCCATTTTTGCCAGTTTTCAAGTAAAGCCATGTTCATTCCTCCTTTTCACATGTAGTATGTGCAATAAAAAGAATTTATATGTACCAACCACCATTAACACTTAGCACTTGACCTGTAATATAATCTGCTTTTTCGCTTGTTAAAAAAGACACTAGATTTGCTACATCTTGTGGTTTACCAATTTCCTTTAAAGGAATGTCATTTTCAATTACTTCCCTCTCATATTCATCAAGTGATTCGTTCATTTTAGTATCAATATATCCTGGAGCAATAGCATTAACTCTAACACCGGAAGAACCAGCTTCTTTTGCGTATGCTTTTATAAATGCATGTTGTGCGCCTTTAACCGCTGAATAGACTGTTTCTCCCGCTGCACCTGTTTCTCCCCATATCGAGCCAATAAAGACAATATAAGAAGTATTAAACCTTCTTAATTTTGATGCTAATTGACCGATAATGAACATGGGTGATTGCACATGTGTCCGCCAAACAGATTCCATATCTTGGAGAGAAGTATCTTCAAGTAATTGATACAGAGCCTGGCCCGATGCAAAAATAATTGCTTGAACTTCAAATAGTTGTGCTAATACATTACTGACATCTTCATTACTACCTAGGTCAACTTGTAAGACATGAAATTCTTGTTGCGGAAAAAGTTTTTGGAGATGTGTATATAATTTTTCTACAGCAAGTTTATTTTCATGAAAATGTAAGTACAAGCTCCAACCTTGAGTAGACATTTCCAAAGCAATAGATTGCCCTATTTCACCAGATGCTCCAAAAATGCAGGCGAATTTCTTCAAGAAATTTCTTGGTCTTTCTTTGGAAGAACCGAAAATACTGTTTGCTGTTCTTCTCCTTGAATAGAAGTGAACGCCTGTTGTAAATCTGCGACAGTCATTTTCTCTAATACTGGAACTGCGTCAAATAAATTCATCTCATTAAACGTATAACGTGTAAATTGATTGGCAATAAATTCAACGGAATTTAATGCACGTAGGAAATAGCCGATTTTTTTCTTGCGAACTCGATCTAAATCCACTTGACCAAATGGCCATTTTTCTTCAACTTTTTTTAGTTCTTTCTTCACAGCTTCTATCAATTCTTTAGGTTTTGAAGTATCTGATCCAATAATTGCAAATCCAAAGCCTTTTTCAAGTGTAAAATCAAATGCATATGATTCATCAATCCAACCTTGTTCATATGCTTCAACATAGAAGTCTGAAGAACGTCCAAAGATTAATTCAAGAGCTAGTTGAATGGCCATTTCTTGCTTCATCATTGTTTCACCTTGTAGTGATGTCTCTTTCGCTTTTAAGCCCACATAGACTTTAGGTTTTTGAACATCCATGTACAATTTATTTTCTTTTATTGCCACTTCTATTGGTTCATGTGGAAAAGAGCGTTTTATTGGTTGTGGTTCGGCAAATTCTTTTTTATTCTGATTTTCACGAATATATGTCATCATTTCATCTGGATTTACTGCACCTACCACGAACAACAACATATTCGATGGATGGTAAAACGTTTCATAACATGTATACAAATGTTCAGCTGTAATCTCATCAATGGATTCAATCGTACCTGCTATATCAATTTTTACAGGATGATCTTTGTATAAATTTTCAATCGTCCCAAAATATAAACGCCAGTCAGGTTGGTCATCATACATTGTAATTTCTTGGCCAATGATGCCTTTTTCTTTTTCAACAGTGGCTTGCGTAAAATAAGGTTCTTGCACAAAATTTAATAAAGTCTCTGTATTTTCATATAAGTGATCCGTTGCAGAAAATAAATAAGCAGTTCGCGTAAACGAAGTAAATGCATTGGCCGAAGCACCATACCCACTAAATGTTTGAAAAACATCACCGTCTTTTTTTTCAAACATCTTATGCTCTAAGAAATGGGCAATTCCATCTGGTACTGTAACTTCTTCCGATTCTCCAGGAGGCACAAAAGTACTATCAATCGCACCATACTTTGTTGTAAAAGTGACAAATGTTTTAGAGAATCCTTTTTTCGGTAAAATATAAACTTCTAAGCCATTATTCATTTTTTCATGGAATAACTTTTCGTCTAATTGTTTAAAGTGAAGCTCCTTCATGTGACAGTTCCTCCTTTCCGGACAATAAATACACGAGTTGTTTATTTATTGACTTCGCCATATCTTGAATATCATCTTTAGTAACTAACGACCAATTTTGGACTAAATTTTCGACTGAGAATTTTTCATCCAGGTCTTTGTATTGATCGAAAATCTCGATTTGACCTCGTGCAGAATCAAGTGCCTCTTTTATTTGATTTTTCAACATCGCAACTGTTTGGTCTATTTCATTTTGTGAAATTTCGCCTTTTTTCATTAAATCAAGCTGCTCATCAATTAACCGTACAGCTTTTTCTTGCTTGCTTGCGTCAATCCCAGCTAACACAAAAACAAGACCGTAGGCTGAAGAGAATGAACTTGACACATAATAAGCCATGCTCTCTTTTTCACGTACATTTAAGAAAAGTTTTGCGTGAGGATAACCACCAAATATACCATTTGCAATTTGCATTTTCGGGAAATCAGGATGAGTAAACGTCACAGGTGTTTCATAACCAATATGCAATTTCCCTTGCTTCATATCTTGGAATTCGTTTACATAATTCCCCTCAACTGTCGGATGTTCAATATTTTGATGAGGTACTTTTTGCTTTATATCACGTGAAACAAATGGAAATGCTTTTTTTATTTTAGATGTCATTTCTTTAACGTCGACGTCGCCAACAACATAAATGTTTAATTCATCTTCTTTAAGCATTTTATCGTATGCTTCAAATAGTGATTCTTTTGTGATAGCGGCAACATCACTAATTGTTCCATTTACACCAATTGACGCTGGATGATTAGGACGCATAAGTTCAATTAATCGATGTTGTGCATAGCGAGTTTTATCATCGTAAAGAGACTCAATACGTTGAGTAACAGAAACTTTTTCACGTTTAACTATAGATTCTTTAAATTTCCCTTGCTCGAAATTTGGTTGGAACAAAACGGTTTGCAATAAGTTAAGCACTTGATCTAAGACGCCATCTGTAGACAAATATTGATCATTAACGGACTCAGCGAGCAAAGTAATATAATGATCGCTTCCTTTTTTACTTGAATCCAAGTACATAATTGTACCGTAAAGTTCATCTAAATGACTTCGAAATGCTGGGTTAGATGGGTAAAGTTCATTACTGTGCAACAATACATTTGCAAGTACCGAGCGTTCTGATGCGGAACGATTTGTTAAGTCCTGTTTAAATTTAAAAGCAAAATTTACAGTTTTAAATTGATCAGTTGGACGAATATGTAAATGAATGCCTGGTTGTAACTTTATAGATTGAAACATTGAAATCCCTCCTATATCTCTTTAATATGCCGATTCCTTTCTTTTACTATACATGGAGCTCATAAATGATTGCAATTAAACACTATAAAAAAAGACTAAGCAAATGCTTAGTCCATAAAAAACATGATTATCTTTTGCCTTTAATATACGAAGTACCTAAAGCTTTTGGCGCATGTGCTTTCCCTATGAACCCAGCTAAAGCAAGAATTGTTAAGACATACGGCAAAATCAATAAGAATACGTTAGGCACATCTTCAATAATCGGTATTGAACCCCCGACAATACTTAGCGCCTGTGCAAATCCGAAGAATAATGCCGCCCCCATCGCTCCTAGTGGATGCCATTTCCCGAAAATCAAAGCAGCAAGAGCCATGAATCCTTGTCCATTAATAGTTGAGTGACTAAAGTCTAGTGAAATTGATTGAGAATAAATTGCACCACCAATACCTGCTAAACCACCTGAAATCATCACGGCAATATAGCGCATACGTGTGACATTTATCCCCATCGTATCTGCTGCCATTGGGTGTTCACCCACTGCACGCAGACGTAATCCGAAAGGCGTGAAATATAGTACTACCCATGCAAGAATGGCAATTGCAATTGCTAAAACCGAAGTCGCATAGACATTTTGGAAAAACATCGGTCCTAAAATTGGAATGTTCTTTAAAAATGGAATGTCGTCACGTAAGAAACGTTCTTGTATAAAATCCGTTTGTCCTTTTCCATAAATCATTTTAACAAGGTACAAGCAAAGAGCTATAGCTAATAAGTTAATGGCTACACCCGAAACAACATGATCTGCTCTAAACGTTATAGAAGCAACTGCATGTAATAAAGAAAATAATGCAGCAACTATCATGGCAGCTAAGAGTGCCATCCATGGTGTACCTGCACCAAAAATATGAACAAATGATAAGTTAAACAAGATTCCAATAAAAGCCCCCATTACCATGAGTCCTTCTAAGCCGATGTTAACAACACCCGAACGTTCAGAAAACACACCACCAATGGCGGTTACAATTAGAGGCGCCGCATAAAAGATTGCAGCAGGAACAAGGAAATATAATACTTCTAATAAACTCATTACTTCGCCTCCTTATTCTTACTGAAGCGTTGTACAAGTAATCGGATAACATAACCTGATGCTACGAAGAAAATGATAATCGCTATTACTATCGATACGATTTCCTCTGGAATACCTGCTTCATTTGGCATATTGGTTGCTCCATATTTTAATGACCCAAACAATGTTGCACCAAATATAATACCAAGAGGTGTATTCGCACCAAGTAATGCTACAGCGATACCGTCAAATCCAATCCCTGTAAAACCACCTTTAACTGAAGCAAACCCAAATGTACCTAGTGCTTCCATTGCCCCACCTAAACCAGCAAATGCGCCTGAAATGACCATTGCTAGAATAATATTTTTATTGACATTCATCCCCGCATATTCGGATGCATGTTGATTTAATCCAACTGCTTTTAATTCAAATCCAAGTGTTGTTTTCTCTAAAATAATATACATTACCAAAACCATTACAAGTGCAATAATTATCCCATAATGTAAACGAGAGAAATCTGTCATATTTGCTAAAAAATCTGAGCGAAGTGAAGCATTCGGATTAATTGGACCGGTATTGTCTCCCCCATCTGAGATAGCACGTACTAATGCGTTTGTCGTGTGAAGAGCAACGTAGTTCATCATGATGGTGACAATTACTTCATGAACCTTAAAACGAGCTTTTAAAAGGCCTGGGATGAATCCCCATAATGCACCTGCTGCTGCGGCTGCGAGAATTGCGAGTGGCAAGTGAATCATTTTCGGTAAATCAAAAGCTACTCCAACATAAGCGGCTGCAAACCAACCCACAATTAATTGACCTTCAACACCAATGTTAAATAGCCCAGTACGGAAAGCAAATGCTACAGCTAAACCAGCTAGAATATAAGGCGTAATTTGGCGTATCGTTTCACCCATTGTGTAGACGTCTCCAAAAATTCCGTTCCATAAGGCGGAATACCCTGCAACTGGATCGTATCCACTAACTAGCATGACGATAGCTCCTACAAGTAAACCTAAAATAACAGAGATTACAGGAACTAGAATGTTAACAATACGATTAGACATGCGAGTCGCCCCCCTCTTTTACTTGATGAGAATGAGCTACCTTGTTTGTTTGACCTGCCATTAATAAACCAAGTTCCTGTTCATTCGTTTCAAGAGGATCTAACGTATCTACAATTTGACCTTCATAGATAACAGCAATACGGTCAGAGACGTTCATTACTTCATCTAATTCAAATGAAATTAATAACACAGCTTTCCCTTTATCTCGTTGTTCAATTAAACTGTGATGAATAAACTCAATTGCACCTACGTCTAAACCACGTGTAGGAAGTGCAGCAATGAGTAAATCAGGATTTCGATCAATTTCTCGACCGATGATAGCTTTTTGTTGATTACCACCTGATAAAGCTCGCGCAGGCTCATGATCGCCTTGTGTTCGAACATCATATTTCTGAATGATTTCATTTGCTTTTTTCGAAATGAATGAATAATTTATAAACCCGCTTTTAGAAATAGGTTCTGTATAATACGTTTGCAATGCAATATTGTGTCCGATTGAAAAATCGAGAATTAGACCATGTTTATGACGATCTTGAGGGATATGTCCAACACCAGATTCAGTTATTTTACGTGGGCTCTTCCCAGTAATTTCCTTACCTTTTATAAAGACATGGCCACTTTTCACTTTACGCAATCCTGTAATTGCTTCAATTAGTTCCGATTGTCCATTGCCATCAATTCCTGCAATTCCTACGATTTCACCTTTTCGAACATTTAAGTTAAGACCTCTTACCTTTTCAATTCCACGGTAATCAGTGACAAACAAATCTTTAATATTTAATACATCCGTTGTTGGGTTCGCCAAACCTTTTATCGTTTTAAATTCTACTTGACGTCCAACCATTAGGGAGGCGAGTTCATTTGGGTTCGTCTCTGCAGTTACTACAGTACCAATGCCTTTACCCTTACGAATAATGGTCACACGATCAGAAACTTCCATAATTTCTTTTAGCTTATGAGTTATTAAAATAATAGATTTTCCTTCTTCAATCAAACGACGCATAATCTGAATTAACTCCGTAATTTCTTGAGGAGTTAGAGATGAAGTTGGTTCATCAAAGATTAATATCTCCGCTCCTCGATAGAGCGTTTTCAAAATCTCTACACGTTGCTGCATACCTACTGAAATATCCTTAATTTTTGCATATGGGTCTACATCTAGACCATACAGCTCTGACAATTCTTGCACCTTTTTAGCGGCAGATTTTGCGTTAATCATTCCCATTTTCGTAGGTTCACTACCGAGAATTATATTTTCTGTAACTGAAAACTCTTCAACTAACATGAAATGCTGATGAACCATCCCTATGCCAAGACTATTGGCGACATTTGGATCCGTAATCTTTACAACATTTCCATGAACACGGATTTCTCCACCTTCAGGTTGATATAGACCAAAGAGTACATTCATCAAAGTTGATTTTCCTGCACCATTCTCGCCAAGTAGTGCATGAATTTCACCTTTATTAAGTTGAAGGGTTATATTGTCATTAGCTACGAAATTCCCGAATTCTTTACGGATATTTAGCATTTCAATAACGGGTTCCACTATATTCACTCCTTCGGTACTGTCAAAATAAAATAAATTAATACAGGAAAGGTTTCCAATGTAAAACCTTTCCTGTATTAATTTAGAAAGGGTAACAAAAACATCATAAAGACTGAATAAACAGTCTTTATGATGACATATTTAAGTTAATTATTACTTTACAGTATCAGAAACTTCGATTTCGCCATCTGCAATTTTCTTCGAATACTCATCAATTTGTGCTAATACATCATCAGGAATTGCTCCACGAGAATCTGCTAGACCAACGCCTTCTTCAGTTAAACCATAAACAGTTGTTTCCCCACCTGGGAATTCGCCATCCATAGCCATTTTAGAAAGGTTTTTAACAGCCACGTCAACACGTTTTAACATCGATGTTAACGTAATGTTCGTGTCGCCAACAGTACCTTCTTCATATTGGTCAGAGTCTACACCGATTACCCAAACATAAGCATCTGGATTTTTCGTTTTTAATTCTTTTGCTTCAGCGAATACCCCGTTACCAGTACCACCTGCAGCGTGGAAAATTATATCTACACCCGAAGAATACATACGGTTAGCTGTTGTTTTACCAAGCTCAGCTTTGTCAAATGCTCCAGTGTACTGAACATCAACTTCGATGTCAGGGTCTACTGCAGCAACGCCTTCTAAGAAACCAGCTTCAAAACGCTCGATTACAGGAATTTCCATACCTCCAACAAAACCGATTTTTTTCGATTTAGTCATCAACGCAGCAGCAACCCCAGCGAGGTAAGAACCTTCTTGCTCTTTAAATAATACGGATGCCACATTTGGCTGATCTACTACTGCATCAATAATCGCAAGATGTGCATCTGGTTGTTGACCAGCGATTTCATTTACAGCAGCTTCCATTAAGAATCCAATGCCGAAAACTAAGTCAAAATCACGACGTACTAATTTGTTTAAGTTTGTGTTGTAGTCAGCATCAGAAGTTGATTGTAGATAATCAAAGCCACCATCGCCTTTTTCAAGACCATTTTCTTCGCCAAATTCTTTGATTCCTGTCCAAGCTGATTGGTTGAATGATTTGTCGTCTACTCCACCGATGTCAGTAACCATTGCTACAGAGAAATCAGAAGTTTTTGATTCTGTCTCTCCGCCCTTTGTTTCCGTACTCTCATCTTTAGCAGTACCACAAGCACCTAAAATCGTACTAGCAGCTAATACCATCGATAAAGCCAAACCAAATTTACGCTTTGTCAATTTGAGACCCCCCAAAAATTGTTTTTTCATATTAGCAGGAAATTTACTGTTTTACACCCTTTTACGCACTACATGGAAACTGAATTTGTCAGCCCTAAAATAGTTTTTTGAATATAATACAACTTGCTCTTTGTCATTAAAATGTGATTGTTTAAGAACTAGTAACGCCGTTTCAGAATCACACTCCAAAATCGGTGACGCTACTTCGTGGAAACCTGTTGGATCAATAATAGCAACGGCATGAGTAACACGGATATGCCCGGACTCCTCAATTGCTGCAAAAATCGAACCTTCCTGCCTTTTAAAAAAATCAGCCGGCAAATATTTTGTAGGTACTTTGTCTACACAATAAACAACAGGTACACCATTTGCTGTTCTTACACGTTCAATTGTAATGACAGTCTCGTCTTTATTGCAATGTAAGCGTTTTATATCTTCATCAGACGGAAGTGACTCCGTTGAACTTAAATAAATAGTTCCGGGTTCCATTCCCGCAGTACGAATCATAGAAGATATACTTGTTAAATGTTCAATACCTGACGTAAAAACAGGTTTTGGATTAACAAATGTACCTACACCATGACGTCTAACGATGATATTTTCTTCTTCCAACAGTCTAAGCGCTTCACGAAGTGTTGCCCGACTGACTCCAAGTAATTTGGCCAGTTCAAATTCTGAAGGAAGTTTTTCCTTCTCTTTAAACACACCTTTTTCAATATCGCCTTTTAGGCGATCGATCACTTGGAGATACAAATGACGACTATCTGCTTTTATTGTCATACGAAACACCACCAAGAGTAGAGATCAGACATCTGATGTAAAACTTTCCTACTAATCAGACATACTATACCACTTTTATTTGTGTAAATAAATAGATTTTTGAGTAATTCTGAAAAGTTTCGTAAAAATTTTAATTTAATTGTAATCCTACTGTCATATTAATTTATTTCATCTTGCTTGGCTTGTAGTACTTGACGTGGTTTGCTACCTTCATAGCCACCGACTACGCCGCGCATTTCCATTTGATCAATAATACGTGCTGCTCTCGAATATCCAATACGGAATCTTCTTTGCAAAAGAGATACAGAAGCAGTTTGCATATCGGTCACTAGTTGAACAGCTTCATCATATATATCATCTGTTTGTTCATCTAATGGAACTTCTACGATTTCTGTTGGAATCATTTCTTCTTGATATTGAGCTTTTTGCTGTTCAATCGCAAAATCAACAATCTTTTCTACTTCTTGATCAGATAAATAAGCCCCTTGTACACGAACAGGTTTTGAAGCACCTGCTGCTAAAAACAGCATATCACCTCTACCAAGCAACTTCTCTGCTCCCCCCATATCTAATATGGTCCGTGAGTCAATGGATGAAGATACCGCAAATGCAATTCGAGAAGGTATATTGGCTTTAATTACACCCGTTATGACATCAACACTTGGTCGTTGTGTAGCAATAATTAAATGAATACCTGCTGCACGAGCCATTTGTGCTAAACGAGTAATAGAATCTTCCACATCATTAGATGCTACCATCATCAAGTCAGCTAATTCATCCACAATAACAACGATATATGGCAACTTCGGATGTTTCTCCTCATTCTCTTCATTCCATTTTAAAATATGATCATTGTATCCTTCAATATTTCGCATCCCTGTATGTGAAAATAAATCATAACGGCGTTCCATTTCTGAAACCACTTTTTTGAGTGCCTGAGAAGCTTTTCTCGGATCAGTCACGACAGGTGCTAATAAATGAGGAATGCCATTATAGACATTCAATTCGACCATTTTAGGATCAATCATCATCATTTTAACTTCGTGAGGTTTCGCTCGCATGATAATACTGACGATAATCCCATTGATACATACACTCTTCCCACTACCAGTTGACCCAGCAACAAGTAAATGAGGCATTTTATTTAATTCAGCAAGAACCGCTTGTCCCGTGATATCACGGCCAAGACCAATCAATAATTTTGCTTCAGCATTGTTGTTTTCTTTTGCTTCTAATACTTCACGTAAACTAACGATAGCCACTTCTTTATTTGGTACTTCAATACCAATCGCAGATTTCCCGGGAATCGGTGCTTCAATTCGAATATCACGTGCAGCAAGTGCTAAAGCTAGATCATCACTAAGACTAACAATTCTACTTACTTTAACTCCTGCATCAGGCAACACTTCGTATTTAGTAACCGCTGGTCCTAGATGCACTTGTGTCACACGTGCTTTAACACCAAAGCTATGAAAAGTCTTTTCTAATTTTTTTGCGTTTGCTTGAATTAGTGAATATTCCCCACTTTGATCACTATACGGTGGAGCATTTAATAAAGTGATAGACGGTAATTGATAGTCTTTATTTTCTAAAACTGTTTCAGATACAGTATCAAAAGCTTTTTCATTCAATTCTTCTGTTTTCTTAATTTCAGGCTGAGGTTTAATTTCTACTGTTCTTTCTGCACGTTCTGTGAATGCGGAAATAATGGGCGAAGCATGTTCAATTTCGGTTTCTTGATGAATTGTTGCCACTTCTTCCTTTTGTTGTGCAGAAGAAGGTACGTTTTGTAATTTTTTATTCTTGTCACTTCTTGTTTGTATTTTGGGTGAAGCAAGTGCTTTATCTTTTTTCTTTTGCGCTCTCATTGCCATCCAATTGTTTTTCCATTGTGGAATTTTACTTACTAAATATGGCACGAGTGCTATTCCTGAAAGTAAAATAAAACCAATTATTAATAATAACCAAGCCGCTATTGTGGCGCCTCCTGCATCAAATAATACGTGGAATGTGGCGAATAGAAACGCTCCTATCATACCCCCACCTAAAGACTGTTCACGACTTACAATACCATCACTTTCAATTAAGATTCTCCACGTTTCACGAAGAACGGAGTCGCTTACTAATGCGCCACCTTGAAATAGTTGTTCAAACAATACCAAGTGACTAAAAATTGTCATACTAGCTAATATACTTAAAAAGCCTGTAACGATTCGGTTATTCAATCCAGGTACCGCCTGTTTAATCATCATGATAAGTGCAACTACAATACATAAAAATGGTACTGCAATATGCCAATTCCCAAAGAAAAATCGGGCGATAGACGACAAACCAAATCCAACATAACCTAATTCAAAAAATGTAATAATACCAAGTCCAATTAACAATAAGCCTATAATTTCAAAAACAAGTGGAAATTTAGTGGTTGTGGGTTTCTTTTTTGTCATCACTTTCTTCTTTTTTACTGTGATACCTTTCACCTTCTTTCATTAGTAAAGAAAAAGGATTTCCTGCCGATATAAATGGCGAGGAAATCCTTCCGCTTTTTCACCTTAATATTCCATAATAATCGGGATGATCATAGGACGTCTTTTCGTTTGTTTATATAGATACGAATTTAAGGTGTCACGAATTTCTTGTTTGATATTTGTCCACTCAAATGTTTCTTTAATTACATATTTCTCAACAATTTTCTTCACGAGTTGTGCTGACTCATCCATCAATTGTTCTGACTCACGAACATATACAAATCCGCGTGATAAGATTTCCGGACCAGAGGCAATTTTCTTTTGTGCACGGTTTAAAGTGACTACAACGATCAAGATACCATCTTGTGATAGTAGTTTACGATCGCGCAACACGATGTTCCCTACATCCCCGATACCAATTCCATCGATTAAGATGTTACCAGCTTGTACACGTCCACTCATACGCATTTTCCCGCTCTTATACTCAACTACATCACCTTTATCAGCAATAAAGATTTGATTTTTCTCTAATCCAGTAGCTTGCGCAAGTTTCGAGTGAGCCATCAGCATGCGGTATTCACCTTGAATAGGGATAAAGAATTTTGGTTTCATTAAGTTTAACATCATTTTTAAATCTTCTTGACTACCATGCCCAGAAACATGAACTTTTTCACTAGCAGTCAACACTTTTGCACCTGCTTTAGCTATGTGGTTCATCGTTTTAAACATCGCTACTTCCATACCTGGAGATGGCGTGAATGTAATTAATACCGTATCTGTATCTTTTAATTTAACATCTTTATGATGTTTTCTAACCATTTTATCAAGAGCTTCTAATGGTTCCCCTTGATTACCTGAAACAATAATTATTACTTCATCGTCTGCGTAATTCCCAATATCTTTAATCGGAATAAGTGTTTCTTCATTTATCTCTAAGTACTCTAATCGCTTACCTACTTCAAATACGCTTTCCAACGTTTTACCCACTAATGCAACTTTACGACGGGATTCAATTGCATTGTCAAACACTTGTTGAATACGAATAAAGTTTGAAGAATATACAGAAACAATTATACGGCCTTTTGAACTATGGAAATTCTCAGATAAATGTTCTTCAATGACAGATTCAGAAGTTGTGTAGCCAGGTCGTTCTGCTTCAGTTGAGTCTGACATTAAAATAAATACGCCTTCTTCTCCAAGACCTGCCATTTTGGCGATGTCTGGACGATAGCTTCCTTTTGCAGATTGGTCGAATTTGAATTCACCAGTATGCACAATTGCTCCTTCAGAAGTGTGGAAGACAATTCCTAAAGAATCTGGAATACTATGCGTTGTATGGAAAAATGTTACGTGTGTTGATTTAAAGTTCATACGGCTTTTATTTGTTACTTCAAAGAATTTGACAGGTTGAGCTGCTGGTAATTCTTTCAAATGCTCTTTTGCTAAGGCGATAGTTAGACGAGAGCCGTATACTGGTGCTTGAATCTTATTTAGCAAATACGAAATGGAGCCAATTGCATCTTCATGTCCGTGCGTTAAAAAGATTCCTTTTATTCGCGCTTTATTTTCTTCTAAATACGTCACGTCTGGAATAACTATATCAATTCCAAGCATTTCATCTTCAGGAAACATTAGTCCACTATCTACTACAAATATTTCTTCATCAATCTCTACTACATACATAGCTTTTCCGATTTCCCCAACTCCACCGAGAGGGATAATTCGAATGTTTTCATTTATTGTTTTTGTCACGTGCTTTCCTCCTAAAAATTAACCCGATCAACTTCCACTAGTATTCATTATACGGGACGCATGACAACAGTACAAACAAAAAAAGGTCAGTGCATCACTGACCTTTTAAAATTTATCTAAAGCTCTGCTGTTTTTCCTTATATTGTGACCAAACTTGATCGAAATTTTGTTGTTCTTCGTCTATCATATCAACCAGTGGTAATCGAACTGAACCTACATCTAAACCCAATTTTCCCAATGCATATTTAACTGGAACTGGATTTGGTTTTGCAAAGAGCGCTCGAATTAGCGGTAATAATGCATGGTGAATTATAGCAGCATCTTGATGTCTTCCCTCTTCAAACGCACGTATTAATTTTTGCATATCTGCTCCAACCACGTGGGAAGCAACGGACACAACACCTGCACCTCCAATGGATAGTACAGGTAACGTTAACCCATCATCTCCACTGTAGACTGCAAAATCAGCATGACTACCAGCAATAATATCTGACATTTGTTCTAAGTTGCCACCAGCCTCTTTAATAGCTTGAATATTTGAGATTTTACTAAGCTTCAATACTGTCTCTGGTAACATATTGACAACAGAACGACCTGGAATATTATAAAGTAAAACGGGCAATTTAGTTTCATTTGCTATCGTTTTAAAATGTTCATACATACCACGTTGATCAGGTTTATTATAATACGGGGTAACAAGCATAATACCATTTACACCCGCTTCATCTGCTATTTTCGTCAAGTCAATCGAAGCTTTCGTGCTGTTACTTCCAGTACCCGCAATTACAGGAATACGATTATTTACCGAATCCACCGTAAAACGAATTAAGTCCGCTTTTTCATTATCAGTTAATGTAGGTGATTCCCCAGTCGTTCCACAAACCACAACCGAATCAGTCCCAGTAGCAATTAAATGTTCAATCAGTTTTGCGACCATTTCAAAATGAATGGACCCATCCGGTAAAAAGGGTGTGATCATCGCTGTAGAAACGCGACCTATATGCATAAGCAACTCTCCTTTTAAATAATACCGTCTTCAATCAATACTTCTGCAATTTGTATTGAGTTAAGTGCTGCACCTTTCAATAAATTGTCTGCGACAATCCATATATGAAATCCTTTATCATTTGATAAATCTTTTCGAATACGACCAACAAATACCTCGTCTTGCCCTTCCGCAAATAACGGCATTGGATATTCTTGTTTTGCAGGATTATCGAGAACTTTAATCCCTTTTGCTGATTCCAATACGGAACGGATATCAGATACACTGACTCCTGCTTTCTCTACCTCAATAAAAACAGATTCAGAGTGTCCTGAAACGACAGGTAGACGAACACATGTAGCAGCAACTGAAAGATTTGGCATATGCATTATTTTCTTTGTTTCATTGATCATTTTCATTTCTTCTAACGTATATCCATTGTCGTCAAAAGTATCGATTTGTGGAATGACATTAAACGCAATCGGATAATGTATTTCTGCGCCTTTAACTGGTAAAACTTGAGCTTCTGAAATTTTCGTTTTCCCAAACGTTAAACTCTGTGCTTCTAACTCATTTATTGCAACTACTCCAGCACCTGATACTGCTTGATAAGTAGATACGATGACATTGTTCAAACCAAATGCTTCTTTTATAGGTTGCAAGGCACACACCATCTGAATCGTTGAACAATTCGGGTTGGCAATAATACCAGTGTGTAATTTAAGATCTTGTCGATTCACTTCTGGAACAACAAGCACAATTTCTTTATCCATACGAAATGCACTCGTATTATCAATGACCACTGCACCGCGCTTTACAGCTTCTGGTGCAAGTTCTTTAGAAACTGAACCACCTGCACTAAATAGAGCAATATCAACACCATTAAAGGCTTCAGGCGTAGCTTCTTCAATGGTGTATGACTGCCCTTTGAATACAATAGATTTTCCTGCTGAACGTTTGGATGCTAAAAATTTTATATGTTCAATTGGGAACTTTCGTTTCTCTAGTTGTTCCATCATTTTTTCGCCTACTGCACCGGTTGCACCGACAACAGCGACTGTGTAACTTTTAGACATGACACTCACTCCCTCTAGCCAACTAATTGGTTATATTGTCGGTTATTGTATCATAATCTTGCGGTAATGTGCATGAAAATTAATCCGATTGTTTGTGTTGGATTAATAGGGGTTGAAGTTGTTGGTGTGCAATAGCTTGAACAATCGTAGGTACAATCAAGTTAAAGTCGGAGATAAGAGAGTTTGGTTTTTTATAGGGATCATCTTGACCAAATGGTATGAAATAAATGTGTTTAGCATTTAATAACCGCATCACGTTGACCCCGTTTAATCCAAGTGCATCGTTGGTTGAAATGCCAATGACGACGGGTCGCCCATTTCTAATCGTTGCTTTCGCGGCCATCAAAACAGGTGAATCCGTTGCTGCATTGGCAAAACGACTAATAGAATTCCCAGTCATCGGCGCTATCACCATGCAATCAACTGGCGCTTTTGGTCCCAGAGGCTCTGCTTCTGCAATTGTTGATATTACTTTTGCGCCAGCAGCTTCTTCGATTTTCCGTAC
This sequence comes from Paenisporosarcina sp. TG-14, assembly GCF_000297555.1. Classification (NCBI taxonomy): domain Bacteria; kingdom Bacillati; phylum Bacillota; class Bacilli; order Caryophanales; family Caryophanaceae; genus Paenisporosarcina; species Paenisporosarcina sp. TG-14. The sequence goes on along the minus strand of NZ_AMGD01000039.1, from coordinate 102,782 downwards.
CCATTCTTCTCCAGTGCCAAATCTTGTAGCAGCTACCAAAACTGAATGTGACACAATTGGCACAACTACTGCTCCTTGTTCTCTTAACACAGTGATTTTTGGCACCACTTCTTCATACGTACAATGTGATGCAGTTATTCCAAGTCCAATTCGTTTACCTTGTAACACACCGTTCCTCCTTCTAGATTTTTTGCTGACTCAGTCACACACTTAAAAAGTAACTTTGCAGCGTCCTCTTTTAAAAACTGCCCTGGCAAAGATGTATAAAGTTTATATTTATGTGAATAGTCCCCCTCCAAAGCTAAACAGCCTGGTGAGGACGCAATATCATAAAATCGTTGGCATGTTGTTAATAATGAATGATAGCCTTGCGTTAACCATTTAGCAGGTATTGTATTAATGAAAATTGACTGATCACATGTGATACCATGCTCTAATTTTCTCGTTTCATATCCCATCGCCTGTGCTTCTGCTAATTGAACCGAAGATCGGACAACAATTTGCGGATGAGCATCCATTCGCTTTAGCTGTGTTGCAAGCAATTTTGCGACGCGTCCGAAACCTGAAATCATAAATTGTTTACCAGCAACCATTTCATGTTCTTCTAAATAATATGCTGCAATAAAACCTTCTGCAGTTAGCTTTGCATTTAACCAAATAAATTGTTCATTCTCAAGATATGCTTCAACATCGAGCTCGCTCGCTTCAAAAAAGCGTGTCCATTCTGGTGATAGTTTTCCTATAAAACATTTTTTTACAGTTTTAAAAAATTCTAATCCAACCGAATCCGTTACAATTTCAAGTGGTTGAATGGGAAGCACCAAGATATCTGGTTGAAATGATAATAAATCTCGCTCTACTTGGTAACTCCAAGCTTTTGTTTTTAGAAATAACACATGAACATTTAATTGTTCCAATAAAATTGAGAGCTTCTCCATGCGAGGATCAGTTCCAATAATGCACCACTTAAGCACCGTCATAGTGATTTTTCCGAATGCAAGTGAGATGTTTTTGTAAAGAGAATACGATCTTCACCAATAAGTGTGATATCCTCCCAAGCGATATACATGTTTTGGTTTACTGATTTTGTTTTAAATGGTCTGTTTCCTAGTTCTTTTAGTATTAGAAATCCAATGATTTTACCGCTGATTGGTTCAAAAAGTAATTCAGTATCTGCAAGTAACCCAAATCGCTTGCCATCTTCAATTTGAATTAATTCTTTCACTGCTAATTCTGAAAGCAACATATGACTCCTCCTCCATGTTCATCTCCTTAAATATATGCAAAGAAAGAATCACATGTTCACAAGAAAAGTGAAGAAGAATAATTTAGATCAACTCCGATGTAAATAGAAAACTTATTTTTAAAATGAAGGGGGTGAGAAGGGGGTGCGTTCATCCCGTCAGTATTCCTGTTAAGAGTCCCCGTATTACGGATGCAAGAGATTCTACAGCCGGTACAGATATAAATAGTCAAGCTGATTTCAAATTAGCTTCTCTAAATTTTAATGGTATTGGTTTATTAATATAGGAGAATCTTATGAGATAGTTGAAAAGAAAAAGCTTTTATAAAATATAGTACACATGAACTGGCTGCTGGTATTGAAATTAATTTTTAATAGATTATCTGAAGGTATGCATCTGAATAAGTTCAAAAAAAGCAGCATATCAATCTTAGTCGATTGATATGCTGCTTTTTGAATTTCTTCTTTTCCCAACTTATCCCTTACAACTTTCTGTTTTTTTTAGTCTTGAATCGTTTGTTTTAGAGGAGCGACGATTGTAGTAACTATAATAACGTAGATAAGATTTAGCGACTACAGTATTCAAATCAAAAAAAAGACAATCACAGTGGATTGTCTTTTTTTGGCGTAATGATTGAAACTGCAGGTTTATTAGCAAATATTTCTGTCACTAACTTTTGTACTTGATGAATGTGCACTTCATCAATTGACTGCAACACTTCATCGTACGTTTTATGTTTTTTGAAAATTAATTCATTTTTGCCATTGCGACTCATTCGGGCATTTGTGCTTTCTAATCCGAGCATTAGATTGCCTTTTAATTGCTCTTTCGCATTGTTTACTTCTGTATCTGTTACACCTTCGTCCACCACTTTTTGAATGGTTTCAAAAATGGTATCTTGCAGTTTCTGTAATTGATTGTTCGATGTACCCCCATAAATTTCAACTGATCCAGAATCTTCAGAAGAAGAATGATACGAATATATTGAATAGGCTAATGCCTTTTCTTCACGTACTTCTTGGAATAAACGAGACGACATATTGCCGCCTAATATATTATTCATTACTACTAAATCATATATATGCTTATCTTTAACACTCAACCCTGGATAACCAAGACAAATATGACCTTGTTCTGTTTCACGTGACTTAAGTGATTCACCTGGACTGAAAATCGGAATAGACATAGAATCTCTCTCAGCTAGTTTAGAGCTTGATTTAAATTGTCCGAATAATGAATCAATGTAATCAATATAGCCTTCTTGAATATTTCCTGCAACAGAGATAACTATATGGTCAGGTCGATAGTGGTGATCCATAAATTGATGAATTGAATCTTTGTCAAACGTTTCAAGCGATGATTTTGTCCCTAAAATAGATGCACCTATTGATTGGTTAGGATACATTACATTCCATAATTGCTCATGGACATCATCGTCTGGCGTATCCTCAACCATTAATATTTCCTCTACCACGACTTGACGTTCTTTATCGATTTCAAGTTCATCAAACTCCGAGTGGAAAAACATATCTGCTAATACCGATATCGCATGCTTAGCGTGATGATCTAATACTTTTGCGTAATAACATGTTTGTTCTTTTGAGGTAAATGCGTTCACATAACCGCCAATGCGATCAAATTCTTCAGCAATTTGACGAGCTGTACGAGTCGCTGTACCTTTAAAAAGCATATGTTCAATAAAATGAGTTAAGCCATTTTCTTCAGGTTTTTCGTGTCTCGATCCAACGTCAACCCATACACCCACAGCGACTGATCGAACATGTGGAATATGTTCAAATACTATACGCACACCATTTTGACTTGTTCTTTTTTGTAGCACAGTAACTTAATCCCCCATACTCTCGAAAAAAAAGATTGCCATACATCAGTTGGCAACCTCTTTTCTTTATTTATAATTTATTACTTATTATTTCTATTTATTAGGCTTGTTCTAATTCAGCTGCTTCTTTTTCTTCTTTAACAACGATTTTACGTGATAAGTTCACTCTGCCTTGATTATCAATTTCGATAACCTTAACTTTTAATTCGTCATCAAGTTTCAGAACATCTTCAACTGATTTTGTACGTTCTTCTTGAATTTCAGAAATATGAAGAAGGCCATCTTTACCAGTGAAAATTTCTACAAAAGCACCAAATTTCTCAATGCGTTTCACTTTACCCATAAAGTATTCTCCAACTACAGCAACACGTACAATATTTTCAATAATTTCTTTTGCACGTGCAATCATCGCTTCATCAATTGAAGAAATATAAATTGATCCATCTTGCTCTGTATCAATTTTAACGCCTGTTTCATCAATAATTTTATTGATTTGTTTTCCGCCTGGTCCAATTACATCGCGAATCTTATCAGGATTGATTTTCACTTTGACAATCTTAGGAGCGTATTTAGATAGTTTCTCGCGTGGTTCGGAAATAGTTGCGATCATACTTTCTAGTATATGCATTCTACCAATTTTAGCTTGTGTTAATGCTTCTTCTAATATGCTACGTGATAATCCGTCGATTTTAATATCCATTTGAAGTGCAGTTACACCTTTTGCAGTTCCTGCTACTTTAAAGTCCATATCTCCTAAGTGATCTTCCATTCCTTGGATGTCTGAAAGAACTGAATAATCATTACCGCGTTTAATAAGACCCATAGCAATACCAGCTACTGGCGCTTTTATTGGTACACCTGCATCCATCATCGCTAGAGTTGATGCACAAATACTTGCTTGAGACGTAGAACCGTTAGATTCAAGAACTTCTGAAACTAAACGTATTGTATATGGAAATTCTTTTTCGTCAGGAAGTACTGCTTTTAACGCACGTTCTCCTAAAGCACCATGACCGATTTCACGACGGCCAGGTCCACGCATTGGACCTGTCTCCCCAACACTAAATTGTGGGAAGTTGTAATGATGCATAAAACGTTTTGACTCTTCAATTCCTAAACCATCAATAATTTGAACATCGCCTAATGCACCTAAAGTTGCAATACTTAGAGCTTGAGTTTGTCCACGTGTAAACAAACCAGATCCATGTGTGCGAGGTAAAATACCTGTTTCAGATGACAGTGGACGAATTTCGTCTAATTTACGACCATCTGGACGGATTTTATCTTCAGTTATTAAACGACGAACTTCTTCTTTTACCATTTTATCAAGAATTTCTCGAACTTGTTTAAGTTCTGCATTATCTACTTCACGTTCTACAAATATTGCGATTACTTCATCTTTAACTTCGTTGATTGCTTTTTCACGTGCATGTTTTTCTTGCACTTGAATTGCGTTAATCAGTTTTGATTCGCACATTGAGCTAATTTCAGCAGAAAGTTCAGCATCAAGTTCGTACAATTTAATATCTAATTTTTCTTTGCCTAAAAGAGCTGCAATTTCTTCTTGTAATTCAACCAATTTAATAACTTCTGCGTGACCGAACATAATGGCTTCTAACATAACTTCTTCTGGAATTTCTAAAGCACCAGCTTCCACCATGTTGACTGCATCTTTTGTTCCCGATACGATTAAATCAATTGTACTTTGTTCCATTTGAGCTTGAGTTGGATTAATCACGAATTTATCGTCAATTAAACCGACTTGAACACCAGCAATTGGTCCTCCAAAAGGAATATCAGAAATCATTAAAGCTAAAGATGAACCGAACATTGCAGCCATTTCTGATGTGCAATCTTGGTCAACTGACATGACAATTGAAATAACTTGGACTTCGTTACGGAAACCATCTGGGAATAATGGGCGTAGAGTTCTGTCAATCAAGCGACTTGTTAAGATCGCATTTTCTGATGGACGGCCTTCTCGTTTAATAAATCCACCTGGAATTTTTCCTGCAGCGTAAAGACGCTCTTCATAATTGCAAGTAAGTGGGAAGAAGTCAAGTGGTTTTGGATGTTTAGAAGCTGTTGCTGTTGCAAGAACGGTGGAATCACCATAACGTACCATCACAGCACCATTTGCTTGTTTAGCAAACTTGCCTATTTCTACTTGTAATGGACGACCTGCCCATTCGAAATTAAAAATTTGTTCTTTGTTCATTGATTGAACTCCTCCCACACTAAAAATATTGTAAAATTTAGTTGTATGTATCATTAGTAGTGTATCAAAAAAGCAATTATTATGCGAAATCTTTTATAGTAACAGTATGAGTGGCTATTTAATAGGGAGAATTTTTTAGAACATAAAGAAAAAGCGGGACGTATCCCGCTTTCAGTAAAGTACATTTTATCGACGTATACCAAGTTTAGCGATCAATGCGCGGTAACGTGATACTTCGTTTTCACGTAAGTATTTTAACAAGTTACGACGACGTCCAACCATTTTGAATAGACCGCGACGTGAGTGGTGGTCTTTCTTGTGTGTACGTAAATGACCATTCAAATTGTTAATGTCTTCTGTTAATACTGCGATCTGAATGTCTGCGGAACCAGTGTCGCTTTCATGAGTACGATACTCAGCGATTAGTTCATTTTTGCGTTCTTGTGTAACTGCCATTCTGGTTCACCTCCAATTCTCATAATATCCCCAATTACCGAGCAAACGTTGGTGATTCGTATTGCCGAGCAACGGTTTAGCATATCTCTATGCACCTATGAATATTATCACATTTCATGCAATTCTGCAACTCTTAGTTTAACTTTTGAAGAAACGAAATAGCCGTTTTTTTATCTTTATTAATTTGTTGTTTTAACGAATCAATTCCATCAAATTTACGTTCATTTCGAATATGATGATACCAATCAACATAGACCTCTTCGCCATAAATATTTCTATCAAAATTAAACAAATGTACTTCAATCGTTAATTTCTTTTCGTCAGGTGATTTAAAAGTAGGTTTATACCCCACATTGCAAACGCCATCAAACCATTCATCCTGCACTAGCATCCTAACAGAATATACCCCAGTTGCTGGAATGAAAGATCCTTCTTTTGCTTGAATATTCGCTGTTGGAAAACCTATTTGGCGACCTCTCTTGTCTCCATGAACGACTATACCTGGAATTTGAAAAGGTCTACCGAGCAATTCATGAACTTTTTCCATGTCCCCTGCAGTTAATGCATGTCGGATACGTGTTGAGCTGATTTTTATACTGTCATCTGACTTTTTCTCAACGACTGAAACATTAAATTGCTTTTTGGCTAATTGTTTCATCACGTTCATATCCCCACTTCCAAAAGCACCAAAAGTGAAATCAAATCCCGCCGTTACATGGGTAACATTCAATTGATGAATGAACGTTTCAACGAATTGTTCAGGCGTTAATTGCGCGAAATCAGACGTAAAGCGAACAACAAATGTTGTATCTACTCCCATGGATTCAAGCAATTCTAATTTTTGATCAAGTGGAGTAATATAAAACACTTTTTCGTTGCGTTTGCCAAGAACAATCGAAGGGTGTGGATCAAATGTCATGACTGCTAATTTCAATCCTTTTTCTAGAGCTTCTTTATTAGCATGATCAATAACTTCTCGATGACCTAAGTGAACTCCGTCAAAAAAGCCGATTGCTAAAGAAAAAGGACCAGAAATTATGGAATCACTTATATGATGTGGGTATGATAAGTGTACAATGTTCATTTGGCATCTCCTTCTTTATCTAATCGATTAAACATTTTTTCAGGCTTCATCCTTCCTTCTTTTGAAGGATGCTTAATATACACAGCAACTGCTTGAGAATCTTTCGTATAAACGATTCGCTGATGATCATTAAGTGCCTCAATCGCATCTAATACTTGTCCATTTTTTATGGCTTTTTCTAAATCACTAGGCACTTCAAATTTCGGCATATCTTGCAGTGCATAATCTAAATCATATAATTTATCAGTTAATAATTCGTTGTCAACGAGATCTTGAACTTGTTTTAATGTCAGACAATCGGTGGCTGTAAATGTTCCAGAATTCGTTCGCACTAAATTCGACATATGAGCAGGATACCCTAGTTTTTCACCAATCTGAACAGCAAGTGTTCGAATATATGTTCCTTTGCTACACGAGACGCGAATTCTAAAGGAAACATGTTTGCCTGAATATGAGGCTTCTTCACTTAAAAGTGTTAGTTCATAAATTTTCACTTGCCTTGTTGGTCTTTCAACCGAAACTCCAGCTCGTGCATATTCATAAAGTTTCTTCCCATTTACTTTAACAGCTGAGTACATAGGAGGAGTTTGTTCTATTGTTCCAGTCAAGGCTGTTAAAGCAGATAGAATATCCTGTGGAGTGAAATGTTTGTGCGAATCATTTGATTCTACTACATCTCCATCTGCATCTTCAGTTGTAGTAGATGCACCAATCGTCACTTCAGCTTCATAAATTTTACCTGCATTTGTAAGATACTCCGCTACTTTTGTAGATTCTCCTAAACAAATAGGTAGAACCCCTTCCACACTTGGATCAAGAGTTCCTGTATGGCCGATGCGTTTCATTTTTAAAATTTTACGTAGTTTAAAGACGCAATCGTGGGATGTCATCCCTTTTTCTTTCCATAGCGGAAGAATGCCATTTTGCATTCGTTCCAACTCCTTTAATGAGTATTATGTAGGTTGTAAATAGTAAAGAAGCCTGCTAAAACTAAGTTTCGCAGACTTCTTTTGGTTATTTAATTTCTTCAGTTTTGATTTCTTCAATCTCCACTAAATCAGTTTCGGTTTCTTCAACCTCAACTTCTTCAGTTTTGATTTGTTTAAGAAGGTTATCGATCTTATTTCCGTAATCGAAAGACTTGTCAAGTTCAAACATAAGTTCTGGTGTCTTACGTAATCTAATTCTTTGACCGATTTCGGTACGGATAAATCCTTTAGCTTGCACTAAACCTTTTAACGTTTCGCGACGTTTTTTATCGTCACCGAGAACGGTAATAAAGACAGTTGCTTGTTGTAAATCACCAGTAACTTCTACATCTGTTACTGTGACAAACCCAATACGGGGGTCTTTTAGTTTACGAGCGATTATTTCGCCTAATTCTTTTTTCATTTGTTCTGCTACTCGATTTGAGCGATTCGCCATGATGGCTTCACCTCTGTTCTATCTATAAATGTTCACGGATAGTTTCCGTTCTTTCCCACTCTGGATTAGACTCCAAGTAATTAATTGCGTGGGTGAGTTCACGGTCGCTTGCATCGCTTGAAGAAGCTACACAGACAATCGCAATACGCGTCCTTTGCCATTTATCTTGATGGTCTATTTCAGAAATCGATATGTTAAACTTTTGCTTCGTTCGAGTAAGCATGCGCTGCAGGACAGCGCGCTTCTCTTTTAACGAATGGGACGTCGGAATGATGAATTCACACTCCGCATACGAAATCATTTGCGTTTGATCTCTTCCATTACGAACGATTCAATAATGTCGCCTTCTTTGACATCATGATAGTTTTTCACAGTTATCCCACATTCATACCCTTTTGCAACTTCTTTTGCATCATCTTTGAAACGTTTAAGTGAATCTAATTCACCTTCAAATACGACAATGCTGTCACGAATGACACGTACGCCACTATCTCGGGCAATTTTACCTTCAATTACATAACTTCCAGCAATTGTTCCGATTTTCGTAACTTTAAATGTTTCACGTACTTCAGCTTGACCAATGATTTTTTCTCGGAACTCAGGATCAAGTAAGCCAGTCATTGCAGCTTCAATTTCTTCAATTACTTTATATATAATGCGGTGTAAACGAATGTCTACTCCTTCAGCTTCTGCTGCACGTTTTGCATTGATATCTGGTCGCACATTAAATCCAATAACAATTGCATTTGAAGCAGCTGCAAGTGAGATATCAGATTCTGTAATCGCACCAGCACCAGTGTGAATAATTCGTACATTTACGCCTTCAACTTCAAGTTTCATTAGAGAAGCAGCCATAGCTTCTACAGCACCTTGAACGTCAGCTTTAACAATAAGGTTTAACTCTTTCATTTCACCTTGTTTCATTTGGTCAAATAAGTTTTCAAGAGTTACACGAGTTTTTTCTGAACGTTGTGCTTGTATTGCGGTAGATGCACGTGATTCCCCTACTTGACGAGCCGTTTTCTCATCTGCAAAGACTACAAAACGATCTCCAGCTTGTGGTACATCATTTAAACCAGTAATTTCAACAGGTGTACTTGGACCTGCTTCTTTAACGCGACGTCCTAAATCGTTGACCATCGCACGTACTCGACCATAAGTATGACCAACTACAATTGGATCTCCAACTTTAAGTGTTCCGTCTTGTATTAGAAGTGTAGCAACTGAGCCACGTCCTTTATCAAGTTGAGCTTCAATCACTGTCCCTATTGCACGACGACTAGAGTCTGCTTTTAGCTCAGCTACTTCTGAAACTAATAGAATCATTTCTAACAAGTTATCAATACCGTCACCTTTTAGTGCTGAGATAGGAGCGAAAATTGTTTCTCCTCCCCATTCTTCAGAAACTAATCCGTGTTCAGTTAATTCCTGCATTACGCGTTCAGGATTAGCACCTTGCTTATCCATTTTATTCACTGCTACAATAATTGGCACTTCTGCGGCTTTTGCATGGTTAATCGCTTCAACTGTTTGAGGCATAACACCATCATCTGCTGCGACTACCAAAATCGTAATATCAGTTACTTTTGCTCCACGTGCACGCATTGTTGTAAATGCTGCGTGACCAGGTGTATCTAAGAACGTGATTTTCTTACCGTTTTCCACAACTTGGTAAGCTCCAATATGTTGTGTAATCCCGCCAGCTTCGCCAGCAGTTACTTTCGTATGACGAATAGAGTCTAGAAGAGTTGTTTTACCATGGTCAACGTGACCCATAATGGTTACAACAGGTGGACGTTCTTTTTGAACACCTTGTACTTCTTGTTCAGATTCGAAATATCCTTCTAAATCCGAAATATCAACACGAATTTCTTCTTCAACTTCAACACCATAGTCTGTACAAATTAATTCAATTGCATCTTTATCTAATTCTTGGTTAATTGTTGCCATAACACCAAGCAAGAATAATTTTTTAATAATTTCAGACGGTTCTCTACCTAATTTTTTCGCTAGTTCGCCAACTGATAATGATTCATAGAAAGTGATTTTCTCTGGTAATTCTTTTTCTTTTTTCGGTACTGGCGGTGCAACTGGTTGACGATTTTGTTTCCCTTTGTTTCTTCCACCAGCACGGTTACCAGTTCCTGGACGGTGATTTCCTCCACCACCTGGACGGAATGATGAACCCGGAGCACGATTTGGACCAAAGTTCTTTTCTTTCGTCTGTGCTCCTTGTTCTTGCTTGCGACCTTCACCAGAAGTTGTTGTCACAGGTTTTTGCTTATCACGTGATGGAGTACTAGTACTCGTTACACCACGACTTTGACCTACTGGTGGTTTTGGACCAGTTGTTTGCGGACGGTTGGCTTGAGAACTGCTACCTTGAGTACGGTTACCTTGATACCCACCGCCTTGTGGACGATCTCCTTGCGGCTTGTTACCTTGATACCCACTGCCTTGTGGACGATCTCCTTGTGGCTTGTTACCTTGGTAGCCACTGCCTTGCGGACGATCTCCTTGTGGTTTGTTACCTTGATAGCCAGTACCTTGCCCTTGAGGACGATTCCCCTGATACCCACTACCCTGTGGACGATCTCCTTGTGGCTTGTTACCTTGGTACCCAGGACGATCTCCTTGCGGTTTATTACCTTGATAGCCACTCCCTTGTGGACGAGTACCTTGTGGTTTGTTACCTTGATACCCAGTACTTTGCGGACGAGTACCTTGTGTAACATTGTTACCCTGAGTTGCCGGTTTTGGAGTTGAAGTCGTTGTTGTTTTTTTATAGACAGAGTCTAATTTAGAAACAGCGTCTCCTTCTAATGTCGACATATGATTTGTTACATTTACTTCTAGTTTAGTTAATTGATCAATAACTTCTTTACTTGTTTTATTAATTTGTTTTGCATATTCATGAACCCGTAATTTGGTCATTAGGTCACCCCCGGTTAAATTCGTTGAGAAGTTCAATCAGTTTTTTTGCGAAACCTTGGTCATTAATTGCGAGTACCACTCGTTCCGCTTTTCCTGTTGCATGTCCGAGATCTGAACGATCACCGAATACATGTAGCTCAACGTTGTAAGAATTGCATTTATCTTGAATTTTTTTCATTGTGTTATCTGAAGCATCTGTTGATATAATAACTAGTTTTGCACGGTTATTACGAATATCTTTGACCACTAGTTCTTCACCAGAAATCAACATTCTTGCACGCACAGCTAGTCCGAGAAGTTGTAAAATTTGTTGCTTTTGTTTCATTTCATTTTCTCTCTTTCAATCACAGTTAACAATTCATCAAAAATGCTCTCTGGTATTTTTGTTTCTAATTGGTTATCTAGGACTTTGCGTTTTTTCGCGATTTCAACAGCTTGTTTAGTTTTAGAAACATATGCACCACGACCAGACTTTTTACCAGATAAGTCGACCGAAACTTCGCCTTCTTTTGACCGCACAATTCGAATCATTTCTTTTTTAGGAAACATTTCACCTGTTGCAACGCATTTTCTTAAAGGTATTTTCTTTTGACTAGACATCAAAATTCACCTCTTCGTTTATTCTTCGTTTTTGTATAAATCAAAGTTATCTTCACTATTTTCTTCGTACTCTTCATCTATGTTATCTTCGTTTTCAGAGGAATAAGTTGAAGGATAAATACCAAGTTCACGAGCATCTGTTTCACTCTTAATATCAATTTTCCATCCAGTCAATTTAGCAGCTAAACGTGCATTTTGACCACGTTTACCAATTGCTAACGATAATTGATAATCTGGTACTACTACAGTCGTCGATTTTCCTTCTTCATTTACTTGCACATCCAACACTTTAGATGGGCTAAGCGCATTTGCAACAAAAATCGCAGGATCTTCAGACCACTCTACTATATCAATTTTTTCTCCATTTAACTCGTTTACGATTGTTTGCACACGTGAGCCTTTTGCACCTACACATGAACCTACTGGATCTACATCTTCATTATGAGCAACAACTGAAATCTTAGATCGATCGCCAGCTTCACGAGCTATTGATTTAATTTCCACGATGCCATCATAAATTTCAGGAACTTCCATTTCAAACAAACGACGAAGTAATCCTGGATGCGTGCGTGAAACAAATACTTGCGGCCCTCTTGTTGAGCGTTCTACTTTGGTAATAAACACTTTAATGCGTTCATGAGGATGGTATGTTTCAGTTAGAATTTGTTCATTGACGGGTAGCACCGCTTCAACTTTTCCAAGTCCCACATAAATATTACGAGCATCTAAACGTTCAACAATACCATTTACAATGTCTTCTTCACGGTCAACATATTCTTCATAAATCATACCCCGCTCTGCTTCGCGGACACGTTGTGTCACAACTTGTTTAGCAGTTTGTGCAGCGATACGGCCAAAGTTTCTAGGCGTTACTTCCTCCTCCACAATGTCACCAAGTTCAAACGCTGGATTTATTATTTTTGCTGCTTCCAATGAAATATGTAGACGTTCGTCTAATACATCTTCCACTACATCTTTGCGTGAAAATACTAGCATTGTTCCTTTGTCCATATTCAGATCCACACGGACATTTTGTGCTTGGTTAAAATTACGTTTATACGCTGTAACAAGCGCCGCTTCAATCGCTTCAATTAAGACATCTCGTGAAATTCCTTTTTGTTTTTCAAGAGCTATTAAAGCATCTAGCAACTCATTTGCATTTGCCTTTGACTTTGACTTAGCCTTTGCCTTTGCCATTTCATTTCACTCCTACATTCACATTATGCTGAGAAATTGATCGCTAAACGAGCGAAGGCAACTTTCTCTTTTGCAAGTTGAACTTTGATTTTTCTCGTTTTTATCCGAACATCTATTTCTAAACCTTGTTCGTTATAAGCAGTTAAGATTCCTTCAAATTCTTTTAAACCATTTACAGCCTCGTAAGTTTTCACATGAATATATTGACCAATTGCTCGTTGGTAATCACTCTCTTTTTTCAATGGGCGTTCAGCCCCTGGTGAGGAAACTTCTAAAAAGTAGTTTTGTTCGATTGGATCTTCTGCATCTAACATTTCACTTAGTCGTTCACTTACAAGTGCACAATGTTCAATGTCAATGCCACCTTGTTGTGTATCTACATAAATACGTAAAAACCAATTACGACCTTCTTTTACGAACTCTGTATCTACTAGTTCTAGATTTAGTTCTTCAACAATGGGCGTTACAAGCTTTTCAATTTCTTTTAATATAATGCTCATACATGCCTCCCGCCACAACTTATTTTCGACATAACAAACAGAAAAGAGTGGGAAATCCCACTCTTTGGCCATAAATCTATCAACAACTTGTTATAGAAATCATACCATACGAACACTCACAGTGCAAATTACATCTAGAACAGTGACAATTGATTTGCATCTGGCATTCCATCTAAACAACCGAGTAAATTCATGTACTCAAGTAACGTCTTAGAAACACGTCCTCGCTGTCCTAAATCTTCTTTAGAAAGAAACTCACCATTTTTACGAGCTTCAACAATTGTTTTCGCCACATTTGTTCCTAAGCCAGGAATAGCATTGAAAGGAGGTATTAATCCCTTACCTTCTATTACAAATTCCGTTGCTTTTGATTCATATAAGTCGACTTTTTTAAAGTGGTATCCGCGTTCACACATTTCAAGAGCAATTTCCATTACTGTAAGTAAGCTTTTTTCTTTTGGCGCGGCATCCAAACCTTTGGCATTAATTTCGTCTATTTTTGCACGAATTGATGCAGAACCTTTTGTCATAGCGTGCAAGTCAAAGTCCGCTGCGCGAACAGTAAAGTACGCTGCATAATACAGGATTGGAAAGTGAACTTTGAAGTATGCAATACGAACGGCCATTAATACATATGCTGCCGCATGGGCCTTTGGAAACATATATTTAATCTTTTTACATGCATCTATATACCATTCAGGTACTTCGTTTAAACGCATATCGGCTTCAAACTCAGGAGTTAAGCCTTTCCCTTTACGCACGGATTCCATGATTTTAAATGCGAGTGACGGTTCTAGACCTTGATAAATTAAATAGACCATAATATCATCTCGACAACCAATTACATCGGATAATTGACATGTACCATTTTGAATAAGTTCTTGTGCATTTCCTAGCCATACATCTGTCCCATGAGATAAACCTGAAATTTGAACAAGCTCAGAGAATGTTGACGGTTTCGTTTCTTCTAACATTTGACGAACGAAACGTGTACCAAACTCTGGAATCCCTAAAGTACCTGTCTTGCATCCAATCTGTTCTTGTGTGACCCCAAGTGATTCAGTTCCGCTATAAATTTTCATGACTTCAACATCATCTGTTGGAATCGTTTTTGGATCGATACCTGATAAATCTTGTAACATCCGAATGACTGTTGGATCATCATGTCCAAGAATATCTAGTTTCAATAAATTATCGTGAATAGAATGGAAATCAAAGTGTGTCGTTTTCCACTCAGAGTCTTGCGCATCCGCAGGGTATTGAATTGGCGAGAAATCGAAAATATCCATATAGTCTGGTACAACGATTATTCCACCCGGATGTTGACCAGTAGAGCGTTTGACCCCAGAACATCCTTGAACGAGCCGATCAATTTCTGCACCACGCATCGTTAAGTTATGATCGTCCGCGTAACCTCGAACATAACCATAAGCTGTCTTCTCAGCAACAGTACCAATCGTACCTGCCCTGTATACATTATCTTCACCAAAAAGAACTTTCGTATAGTTATGCGCAATAGACTGATATTCTCCACTAAAATTTAAATCAATATCGGGAACTTTGTCTCCTTTAAAACCAAGGAACGTCTCAAACGGAATATCCTGTCCATCTTTTTTGTATGGCGTTTCACATTTTGTACAGATTTTATTTGGTAGATCAAATCCCGAACTCACGGATCCATCATCAAAGAATTCAGCATGTTGACAAGATGGACAAATATAATGTGGAGGCAATGGGTTTACTTCTGTAATTTCCATAAGCGTTGCCACAAGTGAAGAACCTACAGAACCACGTGACCCTACTAAATATCCATCATTTAAAGATTTTTTAACTAATTTGTGAGAAATCAAATATATAACTGCAAATCCGTGCCCAATAATTGATGTTAGTTCTTTTTCAATTCGCGCTTCAACAATTTCAGGAAGAGTTTCTCCATAAATTTGTTTGGCCATATCATAGCTCATCAAGCGAACTTCTTCATCAGATCCTTCAATCTTAGGTGTATATAAATCGTCTTTAATCGGTTTTATTTCTTCAATTCTCTCTGATATTTTATGACTATTTTCCACTACGATTTGCTTCGCTGTTTCTTCTCCTAAAAAGGCAAATGCATCTAACATCTCATTCGTGGTTCGGAAATGGACTTTCGGTAACTTATGACGGTTTAGCGGATTGGCTCCACCTTGACCCCCAATTAAAATTTGTCTGAAAATCGCATCATTTTCATTTACATAATGAACGTTTCCAGTAGCCACAACAGGAAGTGCTAATTTTTTTCCGAGTTTAATCATTTTCCGAATAATATCTTCAAGATTCCATTCATCGCGCACAAGTTCGAGTTCAATTAAATGTGCATAAACTTCTTTTGGCTGAACTTCTAAATAATCATAGAACTTCGCAATTTCTTCAACTTCTTCTGGAGATTTTTGCATTAATCCCTGAAATACTTCTCCTTTTTCGCAACCAGATCCAATTAATAGCCCTTTACGGTGTTTAACTAAAACGGAACGGGGGATGCGTGGAATACGGAAAAATGTATTCATATGAGAAGAAGACACAAGTTTAAATAAGTTTTTTAAACCCGTCAAATCTGTCGCCAATAGCGTGCAGTGTATTGGACGAGCTCTCTTGTATGAATCTACATTGCCTGTTTGGTGATTAAATTCATCATGATAGTGAATGTTTTTTTCTTCGGCTTGTTTTAATAAATTTAAAAGTAAATACCCTGTTGCTTCAGCATCATAAATCGCTCGGTGATGCTGAGTAAGATCAATATTGAATTTTTTTGCCATCGTGTTTAAGCGGTGGTTTTTCATTTCTGGATGCAAAAAGCGAGACAATTCCAGTGTATCAATGACTGGGTGAATCGTTTTTTCTAGTCCACATTTTTTATATCCGACATACAAGAATCCCATATCAAATGAAGCATTGTGGGCGACCAAAATGCTGTCTCCAATCCAGTCATGGAATTGTTTAATCACTTCTTCAATGTCTGGTGCATTTCTTACCATATCATCCGTAATACCTGTTAAATTTATGGTTGTTGCAGATAACGCATGGTGTGGATTTACAAATCTTTCAAATCTGTCTATTTCTTGGCCATCTTTTATTTTCACAGCAGCTAGCTCGATGATGGTGTCATATACGGCAGACAGTCCTGTCGTTTCAACGTCAAAAACGACATAAGTTGCATCTGCTAATGCACGATGCTCTTCCTCATAAGCAATAGGTACACCATCATTCACCATATATATTTCTAAACCATAAATAATTTTAATTCCATACTTTTTCCCAGCTGCATATGCATCTGGAAAAGATTGTACAACTGCATGATCCGTAATGGCTACTGCAGGGTGCCCCCACTTTGCCGCTTGACTTACTAATGCATCAACTGAAGATACTGCATCCATTTGGCTCATCGGAGTATGTAAATGCAATTCAATTCGCTTTTCATCCTTTGGAGCTGTATCTTTTCTAGAATCCACTTTAATTTCCATGATATCTTGTGCCATGACAATCAAGTCACGTACAAACGTGTCATTTTGAACAGAACCGCGAACTTTTAACCATGTCCCTTTTTTAAGTAAGCCCATGAGCTCAGCATCCTCTTTATCTCGCGAGAACATTTTAACAAGAATCGAGTCAGTGTAATCTGTAACTTTGACCGTTAATAAAGAACGACCACTACGTAGTTCTCTGACTTCAACATCGAATACATAACCTTCAATAGTAATACGACGCTCTTCATCCTGGATTTGCTGAATTTCAATAACTGGTTCGTTTGCTTTAATTGGAGTTCCAAGTTGGAATGGTCCATTCAATGTTGCACCTGGATTTGCTTGACGCTCTTTTTCACGTTTTTGCATATCTGCTAACGCTTTTCTTCCAAGCTCATCTTCTTCTTTTTTCCGTTGCTCCATAAAAGCTTGTTGCTCTTCTACAAGCTCAGCCTTTTCCTCGATTAATTTAAAATCAATTGGAAAAACAGGAAACCCATATGAAGAGTAAACATCTGAAATTTTAGTAGCATATTTATTTTTTAATGTTTGGAATTCAATTTCATGTTCACATGTAAAGAGGATAGTTTGTCCATTAAATGATGGCATTTGTGATTGCAATCGATTTCTTAGTGGTGGTGACATGTCGGCAATTTCTTGTAAAATAAATGGCCAATAGGCTGCGATTGTTTCTGCATGGACTTGTGGATGGGCGCATGTAAGTGTTAATTTAATATCCGCAATGCCCGCGAATTTTTCTCGTAAGCGCATGTTAAACAACTGAAACATATTAAAGGGCAGGATTTTCTCAACTTGAATTGTAAAACGCCATACACGTTCTTTCTTATGTACAGTCAAACGATTTAAAGAAGCTTCTTCAAAATGAAGTTGCTGTTCATCAGTAGTAAGTTCTAACTGCTGTAACAATAATTGTAATCTGCTTTTGGCATCTTGCTCGTTACTCATAAGCTATGTCTCCTTTCAGAATTAAGAAAAAGAAAGGAAGACCCAATTTCAAGGTCTTCCTTTTGATTCAATTGTTTAGAGACGAAAAGAAAGTTTGTAGATGGTCAAGTATCTCTTCATTTTTCCATTCAAATGTTTCACCAGTTTTTCTGATTTTCACTTCGACTAAACCTTCTACTGCCTTTTTACCAACCGTAATTCGAATTGGTAATCCAATCAAATCTGAATCAGCAAATTTAACCCCCGCACGTTCGGGACGGTCATCATATAACACATCGAAGCGATTTGATTTTAATACTTTATATAAATCATCTGAAAGAGCTACTTGAGCATCATCTTTCATATTAACGGGTACTAAATGTACATCATAAGGCGCGACTACACTTGGCCAAATGAAACCTTTATCATCTTGGAACTGCTCTGCGACTGCAGCCATTACACGAGAAATACCAATACCATAACATCCCATAATATATGGCTGCGAGCGACCATTATTATCTAAGAACTTACCGTTCATTGGCTCTGAGTAAGTAGTCCCAAGTTTAAAGACGTGCCCCACTTCAATTCCTTTAGCAAAAAGAATTGTTCCTTTTCCGTCTGGAGAAGGATCCCCCTCCATGATAAAACGTAAGTCTTCATATTGATTTACCACAAAGTCACGTTCAGGATTAACATTCATTAAATGGAAACCAGCAACATTTGCTCCACATACTCCGTTACGAATTGCAGCAACTGCATGATCCGCAATTACTTTTACACCATCCGGAAGATTAACAGGTCCAAGTGAACCAACTTCGCATTTTAGTAAGGTTTGAATCTCTTCTTCAGTTGCAAACTCCACTACTTTTGCTTGTAATGCATTTTTCACTTTAATGTCATTGACTTCGTGATCACCACGTGACAATACCAACACTAATTCTTCATCTACTTTAAAGACTAGTGTTTTTATACATTGTTGTGCTTCAACATTTAAGAATGTAGCTACTTGCTCAATCGTTTTTTGATCTGGAGTCTCTACTTTTTGGACTTCTTTAACTTCTTCAGTTGGCGTTTCATAGGATACTTTCACTTCAGCCATTTCAATGTTAGCAGCATATTCGGATGCATCCGAATATGCAATGGTATCTTCACCTATCTCAGAAAGCACCATAAATTCATGAGTATCTTTCCCACCGATAGCTCCGGAATCTGCAATTACCGCACGGAAGTTTAAACCTAGACGCGAGAAAATATTTGTATATGCTCGAACCATATCTTCATATGTTTGATCTAAACTTTCTCGAGTTGCATGGAAAGAATAGGCATCTTTCATAAGAAATTCGCGGCCACGAAGTAAGCCAAAACGAGGTCGTTTTTCATCACGGAATTTTGTTTGAATTTGATACAAAGTTAAAGGTAGTTTTTTATAAGACTTGATTTCATCACGCAATAATGAAGTGATAACTTCTTCATGTGTTGCACCTAAAGCAAATTCACGATTATGTCTATCTCTTAATCGCATTAATTCAGGTCCGTAAGAATACCATCGTCCAGTTTCTTGCCACAGCTCTGCTTGTTGCATCGCAGGCATTAATACCTCGACACCGTTTATGGCATCCATCTCTTCTCTAACAATGGTTTCTACTTTATGTAGCACACGTTTTCCAAGAGGTAAAAATGAATAAATGCCGCTTGTATTTTGACGAATAAACCCTGCTCGAAGGAGCAGCTGATGAGACTTTACGTCTGCATCAGCAGGAGTTTCACGAAGTGTAGGGATGAATGTAAGACTTTGTTTCATAAGTAAGTATGCTCCTCAAACAAATACGTATTTTAGTTAAAAGAAAAACCGTTGTATATCATTCCAAGTAACTACGACCATTAGAACCATTAGTAACATAATTCCTACGAAATGGACCATACCTTCTTTTTGACGATCGATTGGTCTCCCTCTTATTGCTTCAAACAAGAAGAATAACAAGCGACCACCATCAAGAGCTGGTAATGGAAGTAAATTCATAATTCCTAAGTTAATACTTAAAATTGCTGCCCAATTCATTAAGTTAAAAATCCCATATTGAGCAACTTCTTCAGTTGCTTTATAAATCCCTACTGGTCCAGACAATGCATCTATCGTAAATTGACCAGTTATTAACATTCCAAGTAGTTCAAAAATCTTAACCATCCAAGTTACAGTTTGTTCTGCACCATAAGCAACTGCTTTCAATGGGTTTTTTTCTACTGGACTTTCATATGAAACACCAATCTGTCCAAAAGTCTCTCCATTTTGTTCGATGGCTTTTGGTGTGATAGATGACTGAATCACTTCACCATCTCGAACGAATTCAAATGTTAAAGGTTGCCCTGCACTTGCTTGTATTTTTGAAGCAAGATCTTGCCATGTAGCGATTTTTTCTTCACCGATTTTTGTTACTAAATCACCTTTTTGCATTCCTGCTTCAAGGGCAGGACTATCTTCATTCACGCCTGTAATAATAGGTTCATAAGTTGGAATTCCTTGTATTAAACCAATCGTTAAAAAGATGAAAAACGCTAATATAAAGTTAAACAATGGACCGGCAAAAATTGTCATTGCACGTTTTATAAGTGATTTCGAATTAAACTGACGATCATACGGAGCAATTAGTGTATCTTTGCCATTCTCAGTAATAACCGCTTTTCGAGAAACACTGTATCTTACTAATCGTTCTTCTTCATCATAGCCTTCAATCCAAAGTCCTTTTTCCAAATCAGCGCGTTCTGTTTCCAAAAACAACATATCTTGTTGTTGTTTATTTTGATTTAAAACGATTTTGATAACTTGTTCCTTTGAGTTTAAAACTAATCCTACTCGGAATCCGGGTTGCAATTCAACCGAATCCATATCTTCACCAGCCATTCGCACATAACCACCCAGTGGTAGTAAACGAAGCGTATAAAGAGTTTCGCCTTTTGTAATCGCTACTATTTTCGGTCCAAAGCCTACTGCAAATTCTCGAACCATAATTCCTGCTCTTTTGGCAAAAATAAAGTGACCAAGTTCATGAAAAAATACAAGTGAACCAAATATCAAGATAAAAGCAATGGTTGTATCCATATAGTCCCACCTTTTTTACAGCATATTGCTGTCATCAATCTTTTAATATTTTACCATGTTTTGAACAGCTTTTCTCGTATTAGCATCAACGTGTAAAATCATTTCTAAATCAGGCATGTTTATAACCGTATGTTTGTCCATTACACGCTCAATACAGTCTTCTATTTTCAAGAATGTTATATCCCCATTTAAAAATAAAGCAACCGCTGCTTCATTTGCAGCATTTAATACCGTTGTCATCGAACCACCTGCTCGACCTGCATCATAAGCAAGTTGCAATGCATGAAAACGTTTGAAGTCCATCTCTTCAAAATGAAGTTTGCCTATTTCAACAAGATTTAAACGTTTTGCCTGTTTTCTAGGCAGTCTATCAGGATAAGATAATGCATATTGAATGGGCACTCGCATATCGGGTGTTCCTAGTTGTGCCATTACACTCGTATCTTGGAATTCAACCATTGAGTGAATGATACTTTCTCTATGTAGCACTACATCAATATCATCGTAAGGCATATCAAATAATACTTGTGCTTCGATTACTTCTAATCCTTTGTTCATCATCGTTGCTGAGTCAATTGTAATTTTAGCTCCCATCGACCAGTTGGGATGGTTTAGAGCGTCTTGAATCGTTACGTTTTTAAGCTCACTTCTTGTACGATCTCGGAAGCTTCCACCAGAGGCAGTTAATATTAATCGACTAACTTGGCTTCTTTTTTCCCCATTCATTGATTGAAATAGTGCTGAATGCTCACTATCAACCGGCAAAATTATTGCATTGTATTTCTCCGCTGCAGCCATGACAAGATGTCCAGCAGTTACGAGTGTTTCTTTATTCGCTAGTGCAATCGTTTTTTGTTGTTTAATCGCCTCTAAAGTTGATTCTAATCCAATACTACCCAATACAGCATTGACTAGTACGGAAGCATCGGGGTGTGTAGCGACGTCAATCAACCCTTTGCTACCATATGCAAGTTCAATACTCGGAAATTCCTTTTTTAGGAGAATTGCATCATTTTCTTCTTGAACTGATACAAGTGTAGGTGCAAATTCCAGAATAATTTCCCTTGCTTTTTCTACATTGCGTCCCGCAGAAAAGGCCACTAGTTTAAATTCTTGTGGATGTTCTCTTATGATGTCAATTGTTTGAATACCAATCGACCCTGTTGCTCCTAATAAACTAATATTCTTTGTCATAATTAATAAAACCCCTTAACCAACAAAATGCAAGAAATGTAGAAGTGGTAACACAAATAATAAGCTATCAAATCTGTCTAAAACCCCACCATGTCCAGGCAACAAATTACCTGAGTCTTTTACATTGTAATGACGTTTAAGTGCTGACTCAACTAAATCACCAACTTGCCCAAAGACTGAAGCTAAAATCGTCACTACAATAAGAACGGTATACGATGAACTAATTGGTGAAATCCATTGGAAAATGACTGCAAAAATAATAGCTACAGCAATTCCTCCATAAAATCCTTCAATGGTTTTATTAGGAGAAATTTCAGGCCATAATTTATTTTTACCGAATTTTTTACCTGTAAAATATGCTCCTGAATCCGTCGTCCATATGATTAATAACGCAAAAATAACAAATTGAAGGCCATTTTCCACTAAACGAGTCTCTATGAAATAGAAAAATCCTATTCCAACATACAATGCCGCTAAAATGGAAAATGCAGCATCTTCAAATGTAAAACGGTTTTTTACAACTACAGTATACGTCAGTAATAAAAGTACAGCCATAAGTGCGAAATCTATTTTGGTATACCCCGTAGTTTCTACTAATAGAATGGACCATTTGCTTGGTATTAAAAAGATAAATAAGGCGAATAACGAGATAAATCCATGAACTGAAAAAATCGAAAGACCTTTCATTCGTAAGATTTCAAATAGTCCTACTGCTGCCATAGCATAAACGAGCAGTGTAAATGGAAGACCGCCTAGTACAACTATTGGAATGAATAGTCCGGCGGCGATCACTCCTGTAATCATACGTTGTTTCAATTTGTGTCTTCTCCCTTCAATCCTCCGTAACGACGATTTCGGTTTTGATAACTATCTATTGCATCTAGTAAGCAACTTTCATCAAAATCTGGCCATAAAGTTTCAGTAAACCAAAACTCTGTATACGCCAGTTGCCACAACATAAAGTTGCTAAGGCGGACTTCTCCACTGGTACGAATGAGTAAGTCCGGTTCTGGTAAATCACAAGTCATTAAATGTTGCGAGATTAATTCTTCATTTACATCACTATATGTAAGTGTTCCTTCTTGTACTTGTTGCGCAATTTGCTGCATGGCTTGCGTTATCTCTGCACGGCTTCCATAGTTTAAAGCAAAATTTAGTACTAATCCTGTGTTTTCTTTTGTTGCTTCCATTGCTTTGCGTATAGCATTTTGCGTGTATCGAGGCAGGGTATCATTTTCACCCATCATGATCACTTTGACATTTTGCTCAATTAGCTCTGGAAGATACGTACCTAAAAACTCCTCAGGTAAGCGCATAATGAAGTCCACTTCAAGCTTTGGCCGTTTCCAATTCTCAGTAGAAAATGCATACACAGTTAGGGCACGTACACCTAAGTCATTAGCAAGTCGTGTAATTTTACGAACCGTTTTCATCCCCTCATGATGACCAGCAACTCGAGGAAGAGCACGTTTTTTAGCCCATCTCCCGTTGCCATCCATGATAATGGCAATGTGAGATGGAATACACTCTTTTTTGGAACGCGAAATTCGTTCCACCAGTGATTGATTTTGTCGTTCGGCTTTTCTCCGAATGAGTTTATGTAACATGTTAAGTCCTCCACTTTACGCACTTATCGGAATGTTGTCTCTCTCATCATATCAAAAAATGACGAGATTTTCTTCATTCAAGTAAAAAAAGACGTTCCTATTGTATAGGAACGTCTTTATAGAAAAAAAGTTCAAACGTTTACACTTCTAAAATTTCTTTTTCTTTGTCTTTCGCAACTTGATCAATTAGTACAATATGATCATCTGTTAACTTTTGCACATTTTCAGAGAATCCACGTAAACCATCTTCTGTGATTTCATTTTTTTTCTCTAATTTTTTTAATTCATCATTTGCATCACGACGAATATTACGAATACCAACTTTTGCTTCTTCTGCTTCTTTTTTAACCAGTTTCACCAAGTCTTTACGACGTTCTTCTGTCAATGCAGGTATGGCAATACGTATAAGCGTACCATCATTCGTTGGTGAAATTCCAAGGTCTGATTTTTGTATCGCTTTTTCAATATCACCAAGAGCTGTCTTGTCATAAGGTTGAATCGTTAACATACGCGCTTCAGGTGTTGCAATCCCAGCAATTTGATTAATGGGCGTAGGTGAGCCATAATAATCGACAAATATTTTATCTAATAACGATGAACTTGCACGACCAGCACGAATCGTCGACAGTTCACGACTTAACGCTTGAATCGCTTTTGACATTCTTTCTTTTGTGTGATCAATTACTTGTTTTGACATTACTTATTCCTCCTAACAATTGTGCCAATTTTTTCACCTAATACAACACGTTTTATATTTCCTTTTTCCATAAGCGAGAATACTATGAGGGGAATATCATTGTCCATACATAGAGTCGATGCAGTAGAATCCATTACTTGTAAACCTTGTTGAATTACTTCCAAGAAGGATAATGTATCGTATTTTACAGCTTTACTATTTGTTTTAGGGTCGTCTGAATAAATACCATCCACATTATTTTTACCCATTAAAATAATATCTGCTTCAATCTCTGCTGCACGAAGAGCCGCTGTTGTATCTGTAGAAAAGTATGGATTTCCAGTACCAGCCGCAAAAATAACAACTCTTTTTTTCTCCAAATGTCGAATCGCTTTTCTACGAATATATGGTTCTGCCACTTGTCTCATCTCAATTGATGACTGAACGCGGGTTTGAACGCCAGACTTTTCAAGCGAATCTTGTAACGCTAAAGAATTCATAACAGTAGCTAGCATGCCCATATAGTCCGCAGTAGCTCGGTCCATACCCATTTCACTACCTACTTTACCACGCCAGATGTTTCCGCCGCCAACGACAACAGCAACTTCTACACCTAACTCGACAACTTCTTTAACTTGTTCAGCAACAGATTTAATAATTTCTGGGGAAAGACCAAATCCTTGTTCTCCAGCTAAAGCTTCTCCACTTAATTTTAAAACGACTCTTTTGTATTGTGGTGCACTCATAGGTAGCCTCCATTACACTTTTTTCTTGAAAAATAGAGAACACGAGTTCGTGCTCCCTAGAGTTAATCAGTTATTTAATTCAGTTTCATTAGTTGCCTTTGTTAACTTGGCTCATTACTTCTTCTGCAAAGTTATCTTGGCGTTTTTCAATTCCTTCACCAACACTATAACGTTCAAAATCAGTAACTGTTCCACCCGTTGATTTCACAAAATCTTTAACTTTTTGATCTGAATTCTTAACGAATGATTGATCAAGTAAACAAATGTCTTCGAAATATTTACCAAGACGGCCTTCTACCATTTTAGCTACGATATTTTCTGGTTTACCTTCGTTTAAAGCTTGCTCAGTTAACACTTTACGTTCGCGGTCAACTTCATCTTCAGAAACTTCGGCACGAGAAATATATTTTGGATTTAAAGCTGCAATGTGCATTGCTACATCTTTAGCTGCTTGAGCATCAGTAGAACCTTCAAGTGTTACAAGAACACCAATACGCCCACCCATATGTAGATATGGACCAAAAGCATCGTTGTCTGTTTTTGTATGAACTACAAAACGACGTAATGTGATTTTTTCACCGATTTTTGCAATTGCATTTGAAATGTAATCAGCAACATTTAAACCGTTAGACATTGTAGAAGCAGTAGCCTCTTCAACTGACGCAGGTTTAGTAGCTAATAAATGTTCAGATAATTCTTTTACTAATGTTTGGAATCCTTGGTTTTTTGATACGAAATCCGTTTCAGCATTCACTTCAAGTAAAACAGCTTCATTG
This sequence comes from Paenisporosarcina sp. TG-14, assembly GCF_000297555.1. NCBI lineage: Bacteria > Bacillati > Bacillota > Bacilli > Caryophanales > Caryophanaceae > Paenisporosarcina > Paenisporosarcina sp. TG-14. The sequence goes on along the minus strand of NZ_AMGD01000039.1, from coordinate 76,746 downwards.
CCATTTACTAAAATTGAAGTTGTACCTTCTGCTGCAATACGGTCAGCTTTTTTAGCTGCGCTAGAAAGACCTTTTTCTCTTAGGAAATCAATTGCCGCTTCGATATCACCGTTTGTTTCAACTAACGCTTTTTTACAATCCATCATACCTACGCCTGTTTTTTGACGTAATTCTTTTACCATTTGTGCTGTAACTGCCATTTTTATTTCCTCCTATCAAATTTCAATTAATATCTTTTTCTCGAAAAAAGGCGATAAGGGGTTTAGCCGCTTATCACCTTTTAAATACGTGAAATTACTCAGCAGCTTCAGCTGGAGAATCTTCTTCACCTTGTCTAGACTCAAGTAACGCATCAGCCATTTTACCAGTTAATAATTTAACGGCACGGATAGCATCGTCGTTTGCAGGAATAATATAGTCAATTTCATCTGGATCACAGTTAGTATCAACAATTCCAACTATTGGAATGTTTAATTTAATAGCTTCAGCAACAGCAATACGCTCTTTACGTGGGTCTACGATGAACATTACGTCCGGTACACCTTTCATATCGCGAATACCGCCTAAGAATTTAACTAGACGTTCGTGTTGTTTTTTAAGTTTAACAACTTCTTTTTTAGGAAGTACTTCGAAAGTACCGTCTGCTTCCATTTTTTCGATAGCTTTTAAACGATTAACACGTTTTTGAATTGTACCAAAGTTAGTTAACGTACCACCCAACCAACGTTGGTTAACATAGTACATACCTGAGCGTTCTGCTTCGTCTTTGATTGCTTCTTGTGCTTGTTTTTTCGTACCAACGAAAAGAACTTTACCACCATCAGCACCAACTTGACGCATGAATGCATAAGCTTCTTCTAACTTTTTAACCGTTTTTTGAAGATCGATAATGTAGATTCCGTTACGTTCAACAAAAATGAATTTTTTCATTTTCGGGTTCCAACGGCGTGTTTGGTGACCGAAATGGACACCTGCTTCGAGTAATTGTTTCATAGATATTACTGACATGTTTTGTTTCCTCCTGATATGGTTTTTTTCCTCCGCATTCTTCAACTAGCGCTCAAGACCAAAATACTATTAAGGACCACTTGTCGCTATCCAAATGCGTGTGTGATGACACCATTCGATAATATACCATAATTAAATTAACCTCGCAAGTGTTTACTCGAAAATTTTATTAATTATATAAACTCATAGCTTTATTAGAAGAAAAGGTTCGAATTATAAGCTGATGCTGAGTCAAATCCTGTGTGCATTCGCTGACGCAACAAAGTTCCAAACTTATTCATACGCATCCTTTGATGCACCTTGATTTAGAGAATAAAGAAGGTTGCGCTTTGTGACTTCGCCCAACCCTCTTTTCTTAGATCATCCTGTAGCTGGTGTGCATCCTTCGCTACCTTATTACCTGGACGTACAGAAGAATGATGGTTTGGTCAACTAAAGAATCGATGGTCCCTTTAAGTAGATATTCGAACGAAGATGCAATTTCGGCCTCTTTATGCTTTTTTATTTTCACCAAAAGTGACATATACTATACATAAAAATATACGCGGCAGACGCAACCATAAATGTTCTCCCATTTAATGACTGCGCCTAAAACTAGAGCGTAAGATGTGATGAGCGAAAATGCTTCAGATTGAGCGATAACCCCCTCAGTTTGAGTCATAAGTTTTGTACAATCGATAGATAGGGACTCTTTAAATTCTTCTCATTAGCCAAGTTGACTAGCAGATACTAGCACTCTCAACCTAGTAATCAAAACATGCATTTGTACTAAATCCCTGAACACCCTGCCATTAGTAGTTCTAATACAAAAAACAACCACAAAGACCAAGGTCTTTGTGGTTGTTTTAGCTTGTACTTATTTAAGTTTAAGTTGAGCTAATTCGTTTAAGAATTTATTGTTTAATACTTTGATGTATGTTCCCTTCATTCCTAAAGAACGAGATTCAATAACACCAGCACTTTCTAATTTACGTAAAGCGTTAACGATTACTGACCGTGTAATTCCAACGCGGTCAGCAATTTTAGAAGCTACAAGCAAGCCTTCGTTACCGTCAAGTTCTTCGAAAATGTGTTCAATTGCTTCAAGTTCACTGTAAGACAATGAGTTAATAGCCATTTGAACAATAGCTTTGGTACGAGCTTCAACTTCAATTTGTTCTGATTTCTCACGTAAAATTTCCATACCAACAACAGTACCGCCATATTCACCAAGGATTAGATCATCGTCATGGAATTCATTTTTTAAACGTCCAAGAATTAAAGTTCCTAAACGATCCCCACCACCAATAATTGGAACAATCGTTGTTAAACCGTCTTCGAATAATTCGCGATTTTCTACTGGAAATACAGAGTGTTGATTGAAAACATCTAAGTTAGAAGATGTTTCATTTACGTTGAAAAGGTTTTTTGTATATTCTTCAGGGAATTGACGTTCTTCCATCATTTTAATCATACGTTCGTTTTCAATTTGTTGATTGATTTCAAATCCTAATAATTTACCTTTACGGCTAAGGATAAACACGTTACATTCGATAACACTGCTAAGTGTTGTTGCCATTTCTTTAAAGTTAACTTGCTTACCTGCTGATGCTTGAAGCATCGAATTAATCTTTCTTGTTTTTCCTAATAAATTCATGAATGTTTCCTCCTAATAATGTTCGAAGCTATTTATTAAATATTCTAAAGGTTTTTAATTGTTTTGCATATAGATAAAATTCAATTTATAAGATAAATTGTGACAAATCTTTGTTTTTTACGATATTTAAGAGTTTTTTGTCGACATATGTCGAAGTAATGTCAATATGCGCGGGTGAAATTTCAGAAGCTTCAAAAGAAAGCTCTTCTAATAATTTCTCTAAAATCGTATGCAGACGTCGTGCGCCAATGTTATCGGTTTCTTGATTTACTTCCGTTGCAATTTCAGCAATTCGCTCAATTGCTCCATCGGTAAAATCGAGTGTAACTCCTTCGGTTTCAAGTAAAGCTTTATACTGACGAATTAATGAATGATCTGGTTCTTTTAAAATACGAACAAAATCATGCCTCGTTAATTTTTCAAGTTCCACACGAACAGGGAAACGTCCTTGTAGTTCAGGAATTAAATCAGACGGTTTTGCAGAGTGGAATGCTCCTGCAGCAACAAAAAGCATATAATCTGTCTTCACAGCACCATATTTCGTTTGCACTGTAGATCCTTCTACAATCGGTAATATATCACGTTGCACACCTTCACGCGAGACATCTGCAGAAGAACCACTTCCACCTTTACTTGCAATCTTATCTATTTCATCAATAAATATAATGCCTGTTTGTTCTGCACGTTCAACTGATTTTAGAGCCACTTCATCTGAGTCAATCAATTTATTCGCTTCTTCTATCGTTAAGATTCGACGAGCGTCTTTGACTTGTAAGCGACGTTTCTTCTTTTTCTTTGGCATTAAGTTTGCTAATGCATCTTGCATATTTTGCCCCATATTCTCCATACCTGAACCTTGGAATGCATCAAACATAGATGGGGACTGTTCAGTAACTTCGACATTTACCCATTCGTCTTCTAACTTTCCATCTCTTAAATCTTCAGTTATTTGAGAGCGTTTTAAACGAATATCCGTGTCATCAGTTGCTGGTTCATCTTGTTCTGCCTTTTGTCCAAATAGCATTTCAAATGGGTTTTGATTATTATTATGTTTCTTTTTTAGGGAAGGAACCAGTAGTCGAACGATTGCATCATTTGCTAAACGCTCCGCTTGACCTTTTACTCCTTCAGTCATTTCTTCCTTAACAATTCGCACGGCAGCTTCTGTTAAGTCGCGAACCATGGATTCCACGTCACGACCTACATACCCTACTTCTGTAAACTTAGTTGCTTCTACTTTAATAAATGGTGCGTTAGTTAACTTAGCAATTCTTCTCGCAATTTCCGTTTTTCCCACACCAGTAGGACCAATCATAAGAATGTTTTTAGGTATAACTTCATCTTTCATCTCTGCAGATAATAAACTTCTACGGTAGCGATTACGTAAAGCTACAGCGACAGATTTTTTAGCTTCTTTTTGCCCGACGATAAAACGATCTAAATGTTCAGTTATTTGTTTTGGTGTCAATTGTTGTTTAGTCATTCGTTTAACGCCTCCACAATAATTTGATGATTTGTAAATACACAAATATCTGCTGCAGTAGTAAGTGCTGCTTTTGCAATTTCTTTTGCATTCATTGTTTCACCAGCATATTGTTTTAACGCACGTCCAGCTGCTAAAGCAAAATTCCCACCTGATCCAATAGCTAAAATGCCATCGTCAGGTTCAATCACTTCACCTGTACCAGAAACTAATAAAAGTGCCTCTTCATTCATAACTAGCAACATCGCTTCAAGTCTACGTAACATTTTGTCACCTCGCCATTGTTGGGCAAGTTCGACAGCAGCTCTTTGTAAGTTGCCATCATACTCCATCAATTTCGCTTCAAACATTTCAAATAGAGTAAAAGCATCAGCAACGGAACCTGCAAATCCTGCAAGTACCTGACCGTTGTAAATACGTCTCACTTTTTTTGCTGTATGTTTCATGACGACTTGATTGCCTAACGTAACTTGACCATCTCCAGCCATCGCAGATTTCCCTTTATGCTGAACTGCAAATATCGTGGTTGCATGTATTTCTCCCAAGATGTTCACCCCTCTTTAACTCATCCCTTTATTATGCTCTAGGATGGGCATTCATATAAGTTTTTCGTAAATGTTCTTTCGTTACATGTGTATAAACTTGAGTTGAAGATAAATGACTGTGCCCGAGCAACTCTTGCACTGTTCGCAAGTCTGCTCCATTGTTTAGCAAATGTGTAGCAAATGTATGTCTCAACATATGCGGATAGATTTTTGTATGCAATGACGCTTTCTTTACCAAGTCGCTCAGTATATATCTTACACCGCGCGGCGTCAATGGTTGACCACGCATATTCGTAAAAACAAAGTTGTGTTTAGATTGTTTCATTAACTTAGGACGTGCCTCGTCCATAAAGTGTTCCAATGCATCTTGAGCAAATTGACCAAACGGTATATATCTCTCTTTACGACCTTTGCCCATCACACGTAATATGCCAAGACGCTTATCAATATCGAATTCTTCTAACGACGTTAGTTCACTCACTCGAATCCCCGTTGCATACAACAGTTCCAGAATCGCTCGGTTTCGAAGTGACATATGATCTTCGCCTTCGGTTGCCTGAAATATTTGTTGTAATTCTTCTTCATAAAAAAAATGAGGAAGTCGTTCCTCTTTTTTTGGATGATATAACGAACGAAAGGCTTCTTCTTTTAAACCGAATTCTCGGTTACCAAACTTAAAGAAAGAGCGAATAGCAGAAATTTTTCTTGAAATAGACGTACGCGAAAGAGATTCATCGTACAGCTTTGTGACATAAAGTCTTGCGTGGATGTATTCGACGTCATGTAGATTATTTATTCCTTCAGATTGTAAAAAACTGAAAAAGTAGAGAAGATCTGATTCATATTCACGAACAGTGTGTTCTGAATAATTTTTTTCAAGTTGGATGTAGCTTTTAAATTGTGCTAATGCTTCTGACGGAGACATTTGTGTTTTCACTCCCCTGTATTTAAGTGTAAAGCACCATTCAGCCTATTATATGACACTAAAAAGCGTAGAAGTCATAGATATACTGATTCAGACGTTGGAATATCTGTTATCAACGGTTTCTATAGCAGAGCTGGATACTGACTTAAACAGCTTGTTAGGAAAACACTATAAAAAATGAATCGTGTAAATTTAAATTAGAGACAAAATAAAAAGCCTCTAAATTATAACAACAATTAGAGGCTTTCAGCAATTATATCGAATGTGAATTCATAAAATTCCGAATTGTCGCGAGTGCTCGATCACTTTGTTTTTGCCCTCGCTTTTCTTTCGTTTTATAGCGATGTGGTAAATTAGGAAATAAACCAAAGTTGACATTCATTGGTTGAAAGTTCCTTGGATCTGCTTCAGTAATGTATCTAGCCATACTACCTAGTGCTGTTTCTTCTGGGAACACTAATAACTCTTCCCCAAGTGCTAATTTCGCAGCGTTAATGCCTGCTAGCAAGCCACTTCCAGCTGATTCAACATATCCTTCTACACCTGTCATTTGTCCCGCAAAGAACACTTGATCATTATTTTTTAATTGATACGTTGATTTTAATACTCTTGGTGAATTAATAAATGTGTTGCGATGCATTACACCGTATCGGACAATTTCCACATTTTCTAAACCAGGAATTAACTGCACTACTTCCTTTTGAGGACCCCATTTTAAATGTGTCTGAAAACCAACAATGTTATACAACGTACCCGCAGCATCATCTTGACGAAGCTGTACTACGGCATATGGGATTTTCCCAGTCTTTGGATCTTCAAGACCTACTGGCTTCATTGGTCCAAATAATAACGTCTTTTTCCCACGTTCAGCCATTACTTCAAATGGCATACATCCTTCGAAATAAATTTCTTTTTCAAACTCTTTTAACGGCACGACTTCGGCAGAAATAAGAGCATCATAGAAACGGTCAAATTGCTGTTCTGTCATTGGACAATTAATGTAAGCTGCTTCTCCTTTATCATAGCGAGATTTCACATACACTTTATCCATATCGATGCTGTCTTTTTCAACGATTGGAGCTGCAGCATCATAAAAGTATAAATATTCTTGACCTGTAAGTTGTTGAATTTTCTCTGCTAAAGATGGAGTAGTTAATGGTCCCGTGGCAATAATTGTGATGCCTTCAGGAATTTCAGTAACTTCTTCATTAAACACTTCAACCAGCGGATGATTTTTTACATGTTCAGTTACATAGCCCGCAAACTCGTGACGGTCAACAGCGAGAGCTCCTCCTGCTGGAACAGCACATTGATCCGCTGCTTTCATAATTACTGAATCTAACATTCTCATTTCTTCTTTAATTACGCCGACTGCATTAGTTAATGTGTTCGCACGTAAAGAATTTGAGCAAACAAGCTCAGCGAACTTGTCCGTATGGTGAGCTGGTGTTTGTTTGATTGGTCTCATTTCGAATAATCGAACTCGAACACCTTTTTTTGCGATTTGCCACGCGGCTTCACTTCCAGCAAGGCCTGCTCCAATTACATTGACGACTGTCAATTTTTACACCAACCTTCTATTTATCAAACCTGTGTATCTTCTTTATAATCACATTTTGTACATTGAATCTGAATGCCTTTTTTCAATTTCTTTTCTACTAATAATTCGCTACATTTTGGACAAGGTCGACTAATTGGTTTGTCCCATGACACGAATTCACATGTAGGATAGCGGTCACAACCATAAAAAATACGTTTTGTTTTACTCTTCCGTTCTACAACTTCGCCTTCTTTACATGTTTGACACTTCACGCCTATATTTTTCACAATTGCTTTTGTGTTCCGACATTCTGGGAAGTTGCTACATGCCATGAATTTTCCGTAACGTCCTAATTTAAAGACCATTGGAGAATTACATTTTTCGCAATCTTCTCCAGCTGGTTCATCTTTAATAATGACTTTTTCCATTTCTTTGTCTGCATATGTCACATTTTTTTCAAAGTCCAGATAGAATTTATCGATAATATGAACCCATTTTTCTTGACCTTCTTCAACACTATCTAGGTCTTTTTCCATCTGGGCAGTAAACTCAATGTCTATAATTTTAGGGAAAAATTCTAAAACAAGCTGGTGTACAATTCCACCAAGTTCTGTTGGAATAAAGCGTTTCGCTTCCATTGTTACATAACCACGTTTTTGAATTGTATCAAGTGTTGGCGCATAAGTTGACGGTCGACCTATACCTAACTCTTCCAATATTTTAACGAGTCTGGCCTCGGAAAAACGTGGAGGTGGTTGGGTAAAGTGTTGTTTTGGATCGATATCAAGCTTCTTGACGAAATCGCCTTTTTCCATTTCAGGTAAAATGCGATCTTTCTCTTCGGTTTGATCATCATTACCTTCAACATATAATTTCATGAAACCAGGAAATTTTACTTGAGAACCATTTGCACGGAAAACTACATTTTCATTTGTTAAATCAACTGTGACTGTGTCGAGTATAGCAGAAGACATTTGACTTGCTAAGAAACGTTCCCAAATCAGCTTATATAAACGTAATAAGTCTTTTGAAAGAATCGTTTTAAGTTGATTAGGTGATCGTAATGCACTTGTAGGACGAATCGCTTCATGTGCATCCTGAGATTTCTTAGACTGCTTAATTACTACTGTGGAAGTGTTTACATATTCTTTCCCGTATTCACCTTCTATATAAGACTGAGCATCTTTTTTCGCAGTATCGGATATACGAGTAGAATCCGTACGCATATACGTAATTAAACCGACAATTCCTTCTTTTCCTATATTTAATCCTTCATAGAGTTGCTGAGCGAGCATCATTGTTTTTCTGGCGCGGAAGTTTAACTTCCTTGCTGCTTCTTGTTGAAGAGACGAAGTTGTAAAGGGCAGTGCTGGATTACGTTTACGTTCTTTTTTAATAACACTTGTAACTTCAAACTTGTCTCCTTTTAGTTTTGTTAAGATTTCTTTTACTTGGTCTTCATTTGTAAGCTTTATTTTTTCAGCACCATTACCGAAATATAGAGCGTCAAAGGATTTTTTTCCTTTTTCGAAATTCCCTTCAATTGTCCAATATTCTTCGGGCTGGAAATTTTTTATTTCATTTTCACGATCAATAACTAATCGCAAGGCAACTGATTGAACTCGACCAGCTGAAAGACCTTTTTTGACTTTTTTCCATAAAATCGGGCTAATATTGTATCCAACAAGTCTGTCCAAAATTCGTCGAGCTTGTTGAGCATCAACTAGGTCCATATCTATAGGACGAGGATTTTTAAACGATTCTTTAATCGCTTCTTTAGTTATTTCATTAAAAACTACACGACAATCTGATTCGATATCAATATTCAATGAGTTCGCGAGATGCCAAGCAATTGCTTCACCTTCGCGATCTGGATCGGCTGCGAGATATATTTTCTTCGCTTTTTTAGCTGCTGATTTTAATTCCTGTAAAACTGGGCCTTTACCACGAATCGTGATGTACTTCGGTGTATAATCATTTTCAACATCTACACCCATTTGACTACGTGGTAAATCACGAACATGGCCAAGTGATGCTTTCACTTTATATTTTTTGCCAAGGTAACGTTCAATCGTTTTCGCTTTGGCTGGCGATTCCACAATCACTAAAAAATCCGACATGTATGTGCCTCCTTATAGAGGTTCCTTATATATTAATAAAAGAAATACCTGTTGCAAAATGTATAACAGTTTCTATAATATTGCAACCATTTTTCATTTCAAAGTCATTTTTGAAATAATCTACTTTGTAATTCTTCTACAATTTGAAAGCCATTCCAAACGGGTTTAGCACCTTCTAAAAGAGACTGATTGGGTCCTAGAGATAACATAGATGTAATGGGTCCTGGTACACAATAGACATCTTTCCCATTATCTAAAGCATGTTGAAGTGTAATAACTGTACCACTTTTTTCTTTCGCTTCCGTAACGACGACTGCTTGAGAGAGTCCACTTATTAGGCGATTTCTCATAGGAAAATACCACTTTTGAGAAGTAACATAAGGTGGGTATTCCGATAGAGTTAAATGATGCTTTTCCATAATATCGTAAAGTAGTAGATTTTCTTTAGGATAACGGTGAAAATGACCATGTCCTAATACTCCAATGGTTTTCCCACCGAGTTCATGAGTTAACTGATGAGCCATTGCATCTGCACCTTTTGCTAGTCCACTAACAATAACCATATCATGCTTAACTAGAGGTGGCAGTATGTATGCCATAGCATCTTTAGAGTAATCTGTTGCATCTCTTGCACCGATAACTGCAACAAAGTAATCCATTAATAAGTAATCTAAACGGCCTTTCGCATAAAGAATTGTTGGCGGATCATACAGTGTACTTAATTGTTTTGGGTAATTGGGATGATTAAATGGGAGTGGTGTAATGTTGTTCGTCTTGTACGCTTGAATAAGGGGGGTTCCAAGCGCTTTTGCATATGCCACTTTAAACTTTTGGGCACGATCATAGGTCAGTTTCAATAGCTGAGATAGTTGATGGATGTTCATACGTTCACATTTTACTAAATCAGGATCAACTTGAAGTAGGGGCTTCAAGCGATTAAGTGGAATTGGCATTACGTAATGAAGCGCCAGTAACCGTTGGTGAAATGATTGATTATCCATACCTTTCCTCCTTTATATTAGAAAAGCGCAAAATGCCACTTTAAATCGCCTCTGACTCCGATGCAGGAGAAAGGTTACTTATACAACGAGTAATACCCGTTGTGAAACGGAGGTGCGAGATGGCATTTGGAGCTAGTTGGAACCTTACAATAAGTTTCCTTAATATTATGAATTCTCATTTCTTTAAAAAAGAAGCGACACATCGGTAAATGTGCCGCTTCTTTCTATTTTAATGTGTTTTACATGCATCGTACAAGCCTTTTTCTTTAATCACTTTGATTAAAGTTTCACCAATAACAGATGGAGTAGCTGCAACTTGCATTCCTGCAGCGTTCATTGCTTTGATTTTATCAGCTGCTGTACCTTTACCGCCAGAAATAATCGCACCGGCATGGCCCATACGCTTACCTTCTGGAGCAGTTTGTCCACCAATAAATCCTACTACTGGCTTCGTCATATTAGCTTGAATCCACTCTGCAGCTTCTTCTTCAGCAGTTCCGCCGATTTCACCAATCATAACTACTGCATATGTGTCTGCATCATCATTGAATGCCATTAATACATCTATGAAATTCGTTCCGTTAACTGGGTCTCCACCGATACCTACAGCTGTACTTTGTCCAATACCTTCTTCAGAAAGTTGGTGTACCGCTTCATAAGTAAGTGTTCCAGAACGTGAAACAACGCCTACATGACCTTTTTTGTGAATGTATCCTGGCATGATACCAATTTTACATTCGTCAGGTGTAATAACACCTGGGCAGTTTGGTCCGACTAAACGCGTTTTCTTGCCCTCCATATAGCGTTTTACATTTACCATATCAAGAACAGGAATATGTTCAGTGATACAAATCGCCATATCTAAATCAGCATCTACTGCTTCAAGAATAGCATCTGCAGCGAATGGAGCTGGAACATAAATAACGGACACGTTAGCGCCAGTTGCTTTCACAGCTTCTTCTACTGTATTAAAAACGGGTACACCCTCAACTTCAGTACCGCCTTTGCCTGGTGTAACACCAGCCACGATTTTCGTGCCATACTCTAGCATTTGCTTTGTATGGAAAAGAGCAGTTGATCCCGTGATACCTTGTACAAGTACTTTTGTATCTTTATTAATATACACGCTCATCTTTTGTCCCTGCCTTTCTTAGCCTACAAGTTCAACAATTTTTTGCGCGCCATCAGCCATAGAGCCAGCCGCAATAATGTTTAAGCCAGATTCATTTAATAATTTCTTACCAAGATCAACATTTGTTCCTTCTAAACGAACAACTAAAGGTACTTGTAATCCAACTTCTTTAGCAGCAGTGATAACGCCTTCAGCAATAACATCACATTTCATAATTCCACCAAAGATGTTAACGAAAATACCTTTAACATTTTTATCTGAAAGAATAATTTTGAATGCTTCCGTTACTTTTTCAGCTGTCGCGCCGCCCCCAACGTCAAGGAAGTTAGCGGGTGAACCGCCGTAGTAGCTAATCGTATCCATTGTAGCCATAGCTAGTCCAGCACCGTTAACCATACATCCGATGTTGCCGTCTAAAGAAATATAGCTTAAATCATATTTAGACGCTTCGATTTCTTTTGCATCTTCTTCATCGTAGTCACGTAATTCTAAGATGTCTTTATGACGGTATAAAGCATTTGCATCGAAGTTAAACTTCGCGTCAAGTGCCATAACATCTCCGCCACCAGTTACAACTAGGGGATTAATCTCTACGATTGCTGCATCTTTTTCGACAAACACTTTGTATAAACCAAGCATGAATTTCACAGCTTTGTTTACTAATTTCGCAGGGATATTCATTTTGAATGCCATACGACGAGCTTGGAAGCTTGTTAATCCAACAACTGGATCAATTAGTTCTTTAAAGATTTTTTCAGGAGTTGCATCAGCAACTTCTTCGATATCTACTCCACCTTCTTCAGAACCCATAAGAGTTACACGAGAAGTTGAACTGTCAAGTACTAAACCTAAGTAGTACTCTTTCTTAATGTCGCATCCTTCTTCAACAAGAAGACGCTTAATTTCTTTTCCTTCTGGACCAGTCTGATGTGTAACCAGGACTTTGCCTAGAAGTTCTTTCGCATACGCTCGTACTTCATCTAAATTCTTAGCGATTTTAACACCGCCAGCTTTACCACGACCACCTGCGTGAATTTGAGCTTTCACCACGACAATGTCTGTGCCTAATTCTTTTGCAGCTTTTACTGCTTCTTCAGGAGAAAAAGCAACTGTTCCAGTTGACACAGAAACACCATATTGTCTGAGGAGTTGTTTACCTTGATATTCATGGATATTCATCTAAAATCCTCCAATCAAACTTCAGTCAAGTAATTTACTACCTTAACCATTGTATTAAACCTATCACCCATTGTCCACATAAGACTATCAGTTTATAATAAACAACAAATATTCGAAATTCTTATCGAATCATGGTTTTAATTGGTTCGAATGTTTTTCGATGAATAATTGTTGCTCCATATTGTTTTAAAGCAACTAAGTGGTCTGACGTCCCGTATCCAGCATTTTTCGCAAAGTTATATTCAGGATAGATTTTGTCGAATTCAATCATTATGTTATCACGTGTCGTTTTGGCTAATATCGATGCAGCAGCAATTGCTAAACTTTGTGTATCCCCCTTAATAATAGAATGTTGGGTAATTAGGAGTGGAAGTGTCATTGCATCAACTAATAGCACATTAGGTTCTAACGATAGACTTTTGACAGCTTGCGTCATTGAGGCTTTGGTCGCTTGATATATATTATGTTCATCAATCTGTTCAACTGGTTGAATATGTATTGAATAAGAGAGTGCATATTTCTTTATTATCTCTGCGTAATTATTTCTCTTTAAACGCGACAATTGTTTGGAATCATTAATTCCAGTGAGTTCAATTGGATACTCTCTAAATATGACCGCTGCTGTTACTACGGGTCCAGCAAGAGGTCCTCTCCCTGCTTCATCAATCCCTGCAACTAAATCCATTTTATTATTCTTATAACTCTCATCAAAATGGATTTTTTCTAAATGATTCAATTGAAGTTGTTTTCCCTGTTCTATTCGTTTTTCCCAAGACGTGACTAACTTTTGTACACCTGCGCGACTGTCATTTGTTAGTTTATTCGTCCATTCATTGTGATTTGAAGTTTGTTTAAGCTTTTCTCCTATTACTTTTATTGTTTCCATACTTTTCACCTCTTTTATTATTTCATGAAAAAACCTTTTTTACCCGAAGGCAAAAAAGGCTATTGTTTTAAGAGATTAGCTACTAGTCGCTTTTTCAAGTATCCATATAGATGGCACTTTGCCTTTTTTTAAGAGGTTGAAACCAGCTCTTCAACAATATCAAAAGTTAATTTCCCAAGATGTTGACCCCGGATATCACGCACTATAAGTTCAGCTACTTTTTCGTAATCGATTTCCCCGCCACCCGAAAAAACACGTCTAAGTTTTCCAATGTGATCAAAGGTTTTCACTAATTCTTCATCTACTTCAGTTATTTTATAGCGTTCTTCCAATCGTTTCGGATAGTTTTCCGCCAAAAAATGCAAGCCGTATACTGCCAAATCTTCCATGTTAATAATTGTATCTTTAATTGCACCTGTTAACGCTAATTTATAGCCTACTGATTGATCTTCAAACTTAGGCCACAATATACCAGGTGTATCTAAAAGATCAAGTTCTTTCTCTACTTTAATCCACTGTTGTGCTTTGGTTATTCCGGGAGTATTCCCTGTTTTCGCCAGATTTTTCTTAGCCAAACGATTGATTAATGTAGATTTTCCAACGTTTGGAATTCCAACGATCATCGCACGTATTGCACGAGGTTTAATTCCACGAGAACGCATACGCTCCCATTTTTCAGCTAACAGTTCTTTTGCTGCGTTTGTTACTTGCTGTAACCCTCTACCTTCAAATGAGTTAATAGCTACTGCACGATGGCCCTGGTCTTCAAAATAGCGTATCCACTTCTTCGTTTCAAAATCATCTGCCATATCAGCTTTATTTAATATTAATAACCTTGTCTTTTGCCCAATTACTTCATCAATCATTGGGTTTCTTGAGGAAAGCGGCAATCTTGCATCTATTAATTCAAAAATAATATCAACTAACTTTAATTTTTCCGTAACTTCTCTGCGGGCTTTCGCCATATGACCCGGAAACCATTGTATGGTCATGTCTTATCTCCTCCTGTGTTACTTAACAAGTCCCATTTCATTTGGTGGCCAAAAAATAAGGCTAGTACTGCCTATTATTTCCTCCATTGAAATCACACCAATAAGTCTACTGTCTTTACTATATCTTCGATTATCACCCATGACAAACACGTATCCATCAGGAATTACTGACATTTCAGTACGTTCTTCAAGTGTAAAGTCTTCTGTTAAAGTACCTTCATTAATCTTACTTTTATAAGTCTCTAAATAAGGCTCAGGTTGTGGTTTCCCATTTATATATAATTGATCATCTTCATAGGCAACATGATCTCCTGGTAATCCAATTATCCGTTTTATATAATCTTTTTGCTCGGGTGCATGAAAGACGACAATATCATAGCGATCAGGTTCTCCAACTTCATAGCCAATTTTATTTACAATCATGCGGTTTCCATTTTCAAGAGTTGGCATCATTGATTCACCATCTACTACAATTGGTGTGAATAAAAAATACCGGATGAAAAAGGCAAGTCCAAATGCGATGAGCAATGCTTTTGTCCATTCCCAAAATTCATTCTTCTCTTTTTTGGTTTGTTCCATCTTGTTGCCTCCTAGCTTCAATTACACTTATTGTACAAGCATTTTTAAAGACAAGCAAAAAGAAAGAGGGCTTGATATCCAAGCCCCCTTTCTGATTTTAAAAATATTATCTAATTTCTTTAATACGAGCTGCTTTACCACGTAGTTCACGAAGGTAATACAATTTCGCACGACGTACTTTACCACGACGAAGAACTTCTAGTTGAGCAATTTTTGGTGTGTGTACAGGGAATGTACGTTCAACACCTACTCCATAAGAAATTTTACGAACTGTGAAAGTCGAGCTAATTCCGCCTCCACGACGTTTAATAACAACACCTTCATACAATTGGACACGTTCACGAGTTCCCTCAACGACCTTTACGTGTACACGCACAGTGTCACCAGGACGGAATTCAGGAAGATCCGTACGAAGTTGATCTTTAGTAATTTCAGAAATAATGTTTTGCATAGTTTTCTCTCCTTAGACAGATGCTCTTGCCAGCGACTATGGCTGCAGCGGAACACCGTAATTCGGCACTTCACATAGAAGTACAGTGTAAATTGTATCATATTTCTCTAAATCAAGCAAGGCAATTTAGATGTTAGTTTCTTTTTCCCATTGAGCAATCAACTTTTGTTCAGTAGGCGTTAGTTCGGTATTTAGTAACAACTCGGGACGTCTACACCAGGTTCGGTATAAAGATTGTTGTCTACGCCACTGTTCAATATGCGCATGATTTCCAGAAAGCAATACACTGGGAACTTTCAGTCCTCTAAATTCTGCTGGCCTTGTATACTGAGGATGTTCAAGTAATCCTGTCGAAAATGAATCTTGCACAGGTGACTCACCGTTTCCAAGGACTCCAGGTAGTAATCTAACAACACTATCGATTACTGTCATTGCTCCTAGTTCTCCACCAGTTAAAACAAAATCGCCAATTGAAATTTCATCCGTCACCAAATGTTCTCTCACTCTTTCATCATAACCTTCGTAGTGTCCACACAAAAAAATCAGTTCTTCTTCTTGAGCTAGTTCTTCTGCTTTTGCTTGTGTATATCTCTCACCTTGTGGACACATTAGAATAATTCTAGGTTTAGTAGATGTTTTGGTTAATGCCTCTACGGCTCGGAATAAGGGCTCCGCCTTTAATAACATGCCTGCACCCCCACCATAAGGATAATCATCAACCTGATGGTGCTTATTGCCCGAATACGCACGGAAATCAGTTACTGAAAGTGAAACTGCTTGCTTTTCTTGTGCTTTTTTTAAAATCGATGATCCGAAAACACCATTAAACATCTCCGGAAACAACGACAACACATGAATGTTTATCATAACAATAAACCGTCCATTACCTCAATAACTATTTTCTTTTTATCAATATCGATTTCTTTTACTACATCTTCAATATAAGGAATGTAGTGAGCTTTTCCTTTTGCTGGAGTAACAGTCCAAACATCGTTTGCCCCAGTTTGCAAAATATCGGTCACAACACCAATTTCTTGACCAACTAGGTCATAAACAGTGCAATCCATAATTTCATGGAAATAATATTCGTCGCCTTCTAAATCAGACAATTGATATTCAGTAACCTTTAAGATTCCATTGCGAAAACCTTGTACCATTTCAATCGTCAAAAATCCTTCAAACTTCAATAGATCAAAGTTTTTGTGCTGACGATGACTTGTTACTGTTAACACAAGAGGTGTTTTAGTATCTCCTAAAAATAAAGATAGCTTGTTACCAATAGCATAGCGTTCTTCCGGGAAATCTGTAGTCGAAATGACACGAACTTCTCCAAGAATTCCGTGTGTGTTTACAATCTTACCCACATTATACCAATTCAATAAAATCACTCCTTTAATAGAAAAGCGTTAAGCAACACTCTAGTCCGACTCCGACGGTGGACGGAAGTCTAGTTACCGACATCGTGTCGGAAAGCCACTAGACTGTTCTAGTGTCCGAAGCCATTATGCCTTAATGGCTTCATGACCATCCGAGATGCTCAAAGCGGAATATCTATCTTATTTTATTGTACAAAAAAGGAAGGAACCATGAGCTCCCTCCTTTTCATCTTAATCTTGTATATCAATATACGTCTTCTTTTTTTGGTGGCTGCTTGCTGCTGAATAAACAATAGTACGAATTGCTTTCGCAACTCGTCCTTGCTTACCAATTACTTTCCCCATATCTTCAGCATTGACAGATAGTTTGTAGACAATACGGTTTGCATTTTCGTCGAGTTCAACTCGAACTTCTTCCGGATAATCAACTAATGGTTTAACAATTGTTTCAATCAGCTGCTTCATCATGCTGCCCCCGATTACTTACTGTTTTTTGCGTTATGGTATTTCTCCATAATTCCTTGTTGAGAGAACAAGTTACGCACTGTATCAGATGGTTTTGCACCATTTGACATCCATTTCAACACTAATTCTTCGTTGATTTTAACTTCTGCTGGATTTGTTAATGGGTTGTAAGTACCCACTGTTTCGATTTGACGGCCGTCACGTGGAGCACGAGCGTCAGCTACAACAATACGATAAAAAGGAGATTTATTAGCTCCCATACGTTTTAAGCGAATTTTAACTGCCATTTTAAATAGCACCTCCGAATAGTTTCACACAAGATAATATATTATCAAGGATTTAATTGTTTGTAAAGTGTTTTTTCTTAACACCTCTAAATTTAATTAGAAAATCATTTAAAAAGAGAATCCAAACCTGGCATTTTCATCTTTTTCTTACCTTTTTGCCCCTGCTGCATGTTCGTCATTTGTTTCATCATTTTCTTCATATCTTCAAATTGCTTAAGCAATCTGTTCACATCTTGAATAGATGTACCAGAGCCTTTTGAAATGCGTTTTTTACGACTTGAGTTTATGATACTAGGCGTCGTTTTCTCTTGAGGAGTCATTGCATAAATAATAGCTTCCATGCGCCCCATCTGTTTTTCATCAACTTTAGCATTTTCTAACCCTTTGATTTTACCTGCACCTGGTAGCATTTTAATAATGTCCTCTAAAGGACCCATTTTTTTCACTTGGTTCAGTTGATCAATAAAATCATCAAACGTAAAGCTTTGTGTTCTGAATTTCTCTTCAAGTTCTTTTGCTTTTTCTTCATCAACATTTTCTTGCGCTTTTTCAATCAGCGACAACATGTCACCCATCCCAAGTATTCGAGATGCCATGCGTTCTGGGTGGAATGCTTCAAGTGCATCCATTTTTTCGCCCATCCCAACAAATTTAATTGGTTTTTGAGCAACTGAACGGATGGATAAAGCGGCACCACCACGTGTATCACCATCAAGTTTTGTTAAAATAACGCCCGTAATGCCGACTGTTTCATTGAAATTTTGTGCGACATTAACAGCATCTTGTCCTGTCATTGAATCTACGACTAAAAATACTTCATCAGGCTCTTTTAATGCGCGAATATCTTTCAATTCTTGCATGAGTGCTTCATCGATGTGCAAACGCCCAGCTGTATCAATAATCACAACATCATTATGATCTTCTTTTGCCTTTTCAAGTGCTTGACGGACAATTTCCACTGGGGATACATCTGTCCCTAGCGAGAAAACAGGGAATGATAATTGTTTTCCGATAGTTTGTAGTTGTTGAATGGCAGCTGGACGATAAATATCAGCAGCCACTAATAAAGGATTCCGATTATATTTTTTGCGTAAAATATTTGCTAATTTTCCAGTAGTGGTCGTTTTACCAGCACCTTGTAAGCCGACCATCATAATAACAGTTGGTGGTTTGTTGGCAAATTGAATTGAACTTTGATCGCCACCCATTAATTCTGTTAGCTCTTCTTTTACGATTTTGATAACTTGTTGACCAGGTGTCAAACTTTTCATAACATCTGAGCCAACAGCACGTTCACTTACTTTTTTGACGAATTCTTTGACAACTTTCAAGTTAACGTCTGCTTCGATTAAAG
Source organism: Paenisporosarcina sp. TG-14 (assembly GCF_000297555.1). Lineage (NCBI taxonomy): Bacteria > Bacillati > Bacillota > Bacilli > Caryophanales > Caryophanaceae > Paenisporosarcina > Paenisporosarcina sp. TG-14. The sequence continues at coordinate 57,787 of NZ_AMGD01000039.1, read as the reverse complement.
CAAAACGAACTTCTCTCATCATTTCTTTTACGTCTGCTTCAGAAACTTTACCTTTACCTTTAATGCGTTGGATCGTTCCTTGCAGCCGCTCGGCTAATCCTTCAAATGCCATACGTGCAGCCCCCTAATCCGATTCTTTTAACATCATAATCAGTTCATATGCTCGCTCTTTAATGACTGGTTCGGCATAAATCACTTGTTGCAATTGATTCATTACAACTTGACGTTGCTGAAATTTTTCTAATAATCGTAGTTTATCTTCATACTCTTCTAACATAGCTTCAGTACGGCGAATATTATCATAGACAGCTTGTCTAGAAATGCCATATTCGTTAGCTATTTCACCAAGGGAGTGATCATCTAAATAATAAAGATGCATATAACTTCGTTGTTTATCTGTCAGTAAAGACTGATAAAAATCAAAAAGAAAATTCATACGTGTCGTTTTTTCAAGTAACATTATGATTTCTCCCACCTAAAGTTCTCTACCTGTATCATATCGAGCATTCAATAATGCGTCAAGCATTTTTACTTGTCTAGTTAAATTAATTTTCTTCTTGTTCTATTCCATCTGCGAATAATCCATATACATATTTTTCAGTATCGAAAGGTTGCAAATCATCCATTTTCTCACCTAGCCCTACAAATTTCACAGGGATATGAAGTTTGTTGCGAATCGCCAAGACGATTCCACCTTTTGCTGTACCGTCAAGCTTTGTTAAGACAATACCTGTAACATCCGTAGCCTCTTTAAATGCTTTTGCTTGAACCAATGCATTTTGACCTGTTGTTGCATCTAGTGCTAGGAGCACTTCGTGAGGCGCACCCGGTACTTCTCGTTCAATTACTCTGTGAATTTTTTGTAATTCATTCATTAAGTTTACTTTATTTTGCAAGCGACCAGCAGTATCACAGATTAATACATCTACGCCACGACTTTTTGCAGAACGTACAGCATCATACATAACGGCAGCAGGGTCAGAACCTTCAGATTGCTTAATGACTTCGACACCTACACGGTCTCCCCATACTTGCAATTGCTCAATTGCACCTGCTCGGAATGTATCACCAGCTGCTAACATCACCGTTTTCCCTTGTTGTTTTAAGCGATGTGATAATTTCCCGATAGTTGTTGTCTTCCCAACCCCATTTACTCCTACGAATAAAATAACGGTTAATCCATTTTCTTGAATAAGAAGTTCGTTCGATTCCTCATCACCAGCTTCATAAATCTCGACTAACTTCTCAGAAATGACAGATTGAATACCTGCTGTGTCTTTCATATTTTTACGTTGCACTTCAAAACGCAGTGCATCCATTAATTCCATAACAGTTTCAACACCAACATCCGCTTGAAGTAATAAATCCTCTAACTCTTCAAAGAAGTCTTCATCAACTGTACGATATTTAGCGACTAAATCATTCACTTTCGAAGTAAATTGGTTACGTGTTTTTGCTAAACCATCTTTAAATTTCTCGGTAACAGAAACTGATTCATTCGTTATTGTAAATTTCTCTTTCATTTTTTTAAAAAAACTCAAGCTCTTTCGCTCCCTTGTGTGACCAATGTCGGTTCATCCTCTTGCATTTTTACAGATACTAGCTTTGAAATTCCAGATTCTTGCATTGTAATACCATATAACACATCCGCACCTTCCATTGTTCCTTTACGGTGAGTGATGACAATAAACTGTGTATCATGGCTAAACTTTTTCAAGTACTGACTATAGCGAACGACATTCGCTTCATCTAGTGATGCTTCTACTTCATCTAATATACAAAATGGTACTGGACGTATATTTAAAATGGCAAATAACAAGGCAATCGCTGTTAGTGCACGCTCTCCGCCCGAAAGTAAGCTTAAATTTTGTCGTTTCTTTCCTGGAGGTTGAGCGATTATTTCAATACCTGTCTCGAGCATTTCAGATGGATTTGTCAATACAAGATCTGCTTGACCACCACCAAATAATTCTCTGAAGACACGGTTAAATTGCGCACGAATTGCATGGAACGTATCACTAAAACGCGCTGTCATTTCTTCATCCATTTCTTTGATTGCTCCATACAAGGTTTCTTTCGCATCTATTAAATCTTGACGTTGCTCTGTTAAAAACGAGTGGCGTTGTGAAACACGTTCAAATTCTTCAATCGACGCTACATTTACAGGACCTAATTCTTCAATTGACTGTTTGAGCAATTTCACTTTTTTACGAGACAGGTCTTCTTCAAAAGTATCCATGTTCGGAAGTTCTATCTCTTCAATTGCTAAATGATAATTTTCATCAAGTTGCATAAGTAAGGTTGTTTTGTCAATATCCGATCGATTCAACTTCATTTCTGAAGCTCGCAAGGCATCCAATTGTTGTTTGTGTAAATGTTGATTTTTTTTCAACTGAAGTTCAACTTGTTGAAGTTGTATATGAATTTGTGCGCGCTTCTCTTTGCCATTTGCAATACGGTGTACAAATATTTCCTTCTTTTTCACCCATAGATTCAATTGATTCTCAATCTCTTCAGGCGTTGGTCCGAGTTGAGTATCACCAGATTCATACCAAAGCATTTCCTTATTGGCATGATCAAGTTTTCGTGAAAGTTTTTGCATTTTTTCTTGTAACTCTGCTACGGTTTGCTCTGCAACTTTCGTTTGTTCTGTTAATACGGCTTGTCTTAATCGAAGTTCAGCCATTTGTTCGGTTAATTGGTCACGTTCACTTAAATTTTTCGATTTAAGATTGGTTAATAGATTAATTGAATCATTGATATTATTTAACTCATCTTTTAATTCTAGTAATCGCTTCTGCGATTGAATCTTTTTCGATTCTGCTTGTTGGTGACGACTTGATACGTCTTTTGTTTCTGAATTAGAGATAATCACTCTTTCATTAAGACGTTTAAAAGTGGTTTCAAGTTCGCGTAAATTAGAGCTATATTGTAATTCTTGAACTCTTCTTTCTTCGCCTTCATTTCGCATACTTTCAAGTCGCTCAGATTGATTATCAATTGCATTTTTTAAAGTAGTTACTTGATCTTCAGCTGTTTGAATTGATTGATCCATTCCCTTTAACTTCATTGAAAGTTCATCTAATTCAGCTTTTCTTGAAAATACAGAAGACTGTTGCTTTGTAAAACCACCAGTCAATGAACCGCCAGCATTGACGATATCTCCGTCTAATGTCACTACTCGGAAACGATATTGAACTGATTTCGCAATTTCTGAAGCACCTTGTAAATCCTTTGCAACAATTACATTACCGAGTAAATTGTCTACAATTGATTTTGAAGAATTATCAAAAGTAACGAGTTCATCTGCCGTTTGGATAAATGAATGATGGCTCGCTATACTACGCAAAGAATCTGATTGAATTTTTCTGGATTTCATGACCGTTTTTGGTAAAAAAGTTGCTCGTCCAGACTGCTTATTTTTTAAAAAAGCAATAGCTTTTCGCGCATCTTGATCAGTCTCTGTCACAATGTGTTGCATCGAACCACCAAGAGCAGTTTCAAGAGCTTTTGCATACGTCGGCTTCACTTGAATAAGTTCAGCGACTGCACCTGTAATACCAGTTAGTTTGCCACTTCCCCGCGCAACCAATACTTCTTTAACACCTTGGAAGAAGCCTGAAAAGTCTGCTTCAAGCGCTTCTAATGATTCTTTTCTTGCCTTTAATTGCTGCTGAAGTTGATACGCTTGATATAACATCGACTGTTTAGATTCTACTATATCTTTTTCTTTGGAAAAATTTTGCTGAAGTTCTTTATATATAAATAGCTTTTCATCTATTTGACTTCGAATTTGTACTAACTGTTGTTTTAATTGTATCTTTTGCTTTTTAACTTTTGTTAAGTCAAATGTGATTTGTTCTAATTCATTCGTCATTTTATCTTTAAATTCATCTTGCTGGAGAAGCAGTTGTTCAACATGTTTCAAGTCATTTTTGACTGTAGCTTCTTCGTTCAACAAATCGATATAAGTCGATTTATAATCTTCTATTTCTATTTCAATTTCAGCACTTGATTGTTTCAGTAAATATTCTAATTGTTTAACTTCATTTTGAACATTTCGAAAATCAGTTCTAGTTTTAGTCTTCCCCAACTGCTTTTGTTCTAACTGGATAGTTAACTGAACCTTTTCTTCTTCGAGTTCAGAAATCGTTAATCTCAACTTATCAATTTGTTGGTCCATATTTTGACGTTTTTCAGCCATCAATTGTTTGCGACCATCCCAGCGTTCTACTTCCGAACTGGCTTCAACTAACGATTCTTGTGCGTCATCAATTAAACAATCATGTTCTATCAATTGACCTCTAACTGCCTGAAGATTAAGTTCCATTTTCCCGATGACGTTTTCAAGTTCTTTTTGTTGTTGTTCGTAAATATCAACTTCTTGTTTCACATCATGTAATCGCTTTTCAACACGATTTAAATCGAATGCAATTAACCCTACATCAACTTCTTTTAATTCTTCAGACATACGTAAATAATCGGTAGCAGAGGACGCTTGTATGTGAAGCGGCTCCATACGATCATCTAGTTCATGTAGAATATCCAAAACTCGGTGAAGATTATCATCTGTTTCAAACAGTTTGTGTTCCGCTTTCTTTTTACGCAATTTGTATTTAAGGACTCCAGCTGCCTCTTCAAAGATGGACCGACGATCTTCAGGACGACTATTTAAAACCTCATCGACACGTCCTTGAGAAATAATGGAAAAGGCTTCTTTACCTAATCCAGAATCCATAAATAAATCTGTAATATCTTTCAAACGGCATGATTGTTTATTTAATAAATACTCACTATCCCCTGAACGAAACACGCGTCTCGTGACACTAATTTCGTTGTAATCTAATGGTAAGCGTTGATCTGAATTATCTAGAATGAGTGTGACTTCTGCAAAATTAAGTGGTTTTCTGGACTCACTACCTGCAAAAATCACATCTTCCATTTTAGCTCCACGCAATGATTTTGCTGACTGTTCACCGAGAACCCATCGAATAGCGTCTGTAACATTACTTTTCCCACTACCATTTGGTCCAACTACAGCAGTAACTCCCTGGACAAAATCGATGCCAATTCGATCCGCAAACGATTTAAATCCAATGACTTCAAGTCGTTTTAGGAACACAATTAGCCCTCCTGTCTACTTTCAGCTTGGTTTTCTAAATGTATAATTGCCACTTGAGCTGCTTTTTGTTCAGCCTCTTTTTTAGACTTCCCTTTTCCTTCACCTAGCTCATTGCTTCCAAGTCGAACGCTCGAAACAAAAATTCGGTTATGGGCTGGCCCTTTTTCATCTACTATTTCATAGATTAATAACCCGTTATTCATTTTCTGGACTATTTCTTGCAATTGACTCTTATAATCCATCACATGCGAAAAAGCACCGTTTTCGACTTTTGGAAAGACCACTTGTTCTAAAAACTCCACAACAGGTTGTAAGCCTTGGTCTAAATAAAGTGCGCCAACAAAAGACTCAAATACATCCGCAAGAAGTGCTGGGCGTGTTCGACCTCCTGTAATCTCTTCTCCCTTACCTAAAAGTACATATTTACCAAAGTTCAAGTCATTTGCAAATAAAACGAGTGACGGTTCACATACGATTGCCGCACGTAATTTTGTCAATTCACCTTCGCTCATGGCAGTAAACTTTTGAAATAAATACTCAGAAATAGACAATTCTAGAACAGCGTCACCTAAAAATTCAAGTCTCTCATTGTCCGTGTAAAGTTTCCGTCGATGCTCATTCACATAAGATGAATGGGTAAATGCTTGATATAGAAGATTATGATCTACAAATTGAACTCCTAATTCTTGTTGTAAGATTTCAAATGATTGTTTAACTGTTTCGGAAAATGTTCCATTTTTTTGAGGTAACCCTCTACGTTTATCCATCATCTATATAATCTGCCCTTCTAAGTTTCTATGGTCTAGTTTACCCGTTTGTTTCCCTTTGTGCAAAAAGAAATAGAGACGCAGAAGACCATTCAAATTGAATGTCTTCCACGTCTCGCAACGGAATAATTGCTTATTCTTGTTTGCTTTCAATAAAAGTAACTGCACTTCCTACAGTACTGATTTGTTCAGCATCTTCATCTGAAATCTCCATATCAAACTCATCTTCTAATTCCATAACAAGTTCTACTACATCTAGAGAATCAGCACCTAAATCATCACGGAAAGAAGCTTCCATTTTTACTTCGCTCTCGTCTACACCTAAACGATCTATAATTACTTTTGTTACGCGCTCTATTACTGTTGCCACTAAAGTCACCTCCCCTCAATGATTATACAAAAAACCACTCCAACTTCATAGTGGAAATTACATTACCATACCGCCATCTACGTGAAGTGTTTGGCCCGTGATATAGTTCGAATCTTCAGATGCAAAAAATACCACAGCTTTTGCGACGTCTTGTGGATTTCCTAGTTTACCTAAAGGGATTTGAGTCAGCATTTGCGTTATCACTTCTTCAGGTAATTTCTCGGTCATTTCCGTTGTAATAAACCCTGGTGCTATCGCATTAACATTAATGTTACGACTTGCTAATTCTTTAGCTGTGGTCTTTGTTAAACCAATGACGCCTGCTTTTGCAGCTACATAGTTGGCTTGACCTGCATTCCCAGAAACGCCGACGATAGATGAGATATTTATGATCCTACCAGCACGTTGTTTCATCATTTGACGAGTGACAGCTTTTGTACACAAAAATACGCCTTTTAAATTCGTGTTAATCACATCATCCCACTCATTTTCTTTCATACGCATCAATAGATTGTCACGTGTAATTCCGGCATTATTTACTAAAATATCAATGCTTCCGAAACGGCTCATCGTTTCAGAAACCATGAATGATACACTATCTGCGTCACTCACACTTGCTTGAACGGCAAATGCTTCGCCACCGCTTTCGATAATTTCATTTACTACTTCTTCTGCTTTTGCTTGGCTACCACTATAGTTAACAGCAACCCTAGCGCCTTCTTTAGCTAAGTACTTTGCTATTTCTGCTCCAATTCCTCGTGAAGCTCCAGTGACGATTGCTGTTTTACCATTCAATTTCCCCATTACTACCACTCCTTTGATGCTGCAATCACTTGATCTATTGACTCTAAGTCATATGCTGCATAAATAACTGCAGTACGATCTATTTTTTTTACTAATCCACTCAAAACTTTACCTGGCCCACATTCGATAAATGTATTGACACCTAATTCCATCAATGCACGAATCGACTCTTCAAAACGTACAGGAGAATATAATTGTTGAACAAGCAATTCTTTCATTTCTTCTGATGTAATTACAGGACTTGCAGTAACGTTTGAAATAACAGGCACATCTGTATTATGCATATCCAATTGATCCAAAGCGTCTTGCAACTTCGAGGCTGCTGGACGCATTAGTTCCGAATGGAAAGGTCCACTTACCACAAGCTGGATTGCACGTTTAGCGCCCGCTTCTTTGGCTTGCAAAGATGCTTTCTCTACACCTTGTTTTGTTCCAGAAATAACAATTTGTCCTGGGCAATTCAAGTTAGCTAATTGAACCACATCTCCTTGTGATGTTACAAGGTCTGTAATTTCTTTCAACACTTCGGACTGCATACCTAATATCGCGGCCATAGCACCTTCGCCAGCTGGCACAGCTTCGTTCATGTACAAACCTCGCTCATGGACAATCTTAACGCCATCTTCAAAGGACATAACACCTGAAGCTACAAGCGCCGAGTATTCTCCCAAACTGTGACCAATTGTATAGTCAGGTTTTAATCCGGCAGCTTGAAGAATTTCGGATATCATTGTACTAGTTGTTAACAGTGCAGGTTGGGCATTGTATGTATAGGTTAATTCTTCTACAGGTCCTTCAATCATGAGTTTAGATAGGGCGAAACCTAATTGTTTATCCGCTTTATCATAAAACTCTTTATTTCCTTCATTCGCGTGAACTAGTTCACTTCCCATTCCAACAGCTTGTGAGCCTTGTCCCGGAAAAATAAATGCAATCTTGGTCATTGTGTTTTGCCTCCTGCTATTGTTGAATGGATGGTTCCGCATACGTCAAATTCAACCATTGTACGGGCTTGGCGGATGGCGTTCATTACTGCAGTTGCATTTGAAGAACCATGCGCTTTTATGACTGGTGCTTTTAAACCAAATAGAGCAGCTCCACCATATTCGGTATAATCCATTTTCTTTTTGAGGCCACGTAAATCATCTTTTACAAGATACGCTGAAATTTTCGACTTCGCGGAAGACGCGTACACTTCTTTTAACATGCTAAAGAAACTAGCTGCGGTTCCTTCGATTGTTTTTAAAACCATGTTGCCTGTAAAACCGTCTGTTACTACGACATCGGCTACTCCTGAAAGCAAATCACGCGATTCCACGTTACCTACAAAGTTAATTGGTGCTTCTTTTAGCTGATTAAAAGCCGTTTTTGTCAACTCATTGCCTTTTGTTTCTTCCGTTCCAATGTTAAGTAAGCCAACACGTGGCGAGTCAATACCGCGTACTTTCGCAGCGTATATACTCCCCATAATTCCGAATTGCACTAAATGTTCGGGCTTAGCATCCGAATTAGCCCCTAAATCCAACATCACAAAACCTTGTCCATCAATCGTTGGTAATGTTGGAGCAAGGGCAGGTCGATCGATTCCTTCAATTCGTCCCACAATGAAGAGCCCCGCCGCCATAAGTGCACCCGTATTCCCTGCAGAAACACACGCTTGTGCTTCGCCATTTTTCACAGCTTCAGCCATGCGCACCATAGAGGCATCTTTTTTTCGACGAATTGCTCTTACAGGTTCATCGTCCGATTCAATTTTTTGTTCTGTATGTATAACTGTTAACCTCGCATGTGGCTTTACAAAAGGTTTTACTTTTTCCTCATGTCCAAATAATAGAATGTGAATATCATCAAATTGTTCAAGTGCTAAAAAGATTCCTTCTACGATTTCTTTAGGAGCGTGATCTCCTCCCATAGCGTCTACAGCAATTTTCATTTCGTATCACCTTTACTTGGCTCATTCGTTCGATACATTTCAAATTGTCCTTCAAAAACAATCTCGTTTTCAACAGTTGAAATGACTTCGACAAATGTGCGATTTTTTTCTTGATCTTTTAGAGTAACAATTGCTTTCGCAATGACCCGATCTCCGAGTTTAACGGGTTTTACAAAAGATAAATTGGATTTTACCGTCAATGCCAATTCATCCTTAATGACCGCAACTGCTAAGGAGTTCGCTTGTGCGAATAAATGATGGCCACGTGCAATTTGATTTCGCTTAAAGATATGTTCTAATTTTACGTCAAATATGGAAATAGCACGTTTATCGAGTTCAATGTCTACCATTTCTCCAATCACTTCATGTATAGACAAAGATTGGAGCTCATCTTCAAATGACTTTGAAGCTACATGTTTGATCCGTTCACGCAACTCAGGTATTGAAAGTTCTAAACGGTCTAAACGGATTGTTTGAACACTGACTGAAAACTGGATTGATAGTTCTTCATCTGTAATAAACGGATTATTTTTTATGGTCTCAATTAATAGTTGTTGGCGTTCTTTTTTTGTACGTTTCATAGTTCACCATCCGATATTAGCACTTGGTACTAATATCAGTATATAAACACAAGAAAAAGAATGCAAGGATTGTCTGTAATTTCATAGTTAATAAGTGCATCAAAAGACCGTTTAATGGAGTCCATGTATCACCAACCGTTGTTACCGTATTTGCGAAGTTGTCTTAAAGTATCGGGCTTACAACAACGGATGCAATGACTTCTACTTCGCTCCTGCTGTTACTCGTCGCATAAGAAATTGCACATAGGACGCGAGCGATCTTTGCAGAAGCTTCATTCTTTCTAAAATACGAGTACAAAGCATAGACAATTGTTTTGAACGTCCTTTTTAATAATCTTGGTAGTCATGCACTCTTTTTAATCGATTCGTTCTCCATTTAATGCACCTGACTGCTCTAAGTAAGTACGTAAATACTTGGTCTCTTCACTTGTCCAAAATTCATCAGATGCAAGAAATTTTTCAGCATCTTGTCTAGCTGTTTCTAATGCTCGGTAGTCATGAACTAAGTCTGCCATTTTAAATTCTGGAACCCCACTTTGTTTGCGACCGAAAAAATCACCCGCACCTCGAAGCTCTAAATCTTTTTCAGCCAGCTTAAAACCATCATTCGTTTCAGTCATTGATAACATTCGTTCTTTACCATCTTCCGATTTTGGATCAGCTAGTAAAATACAATAGGACTGCTCTGAACCACGACCAACACGACCACGTAATTGATGAAGCTGGGCTAATCCAAATCGTTCGGCATCATAAATAACTATAAACGTAGCATTGGGTACATTAACTCCTACTTCTACAACAGTCGTGGACACGAGCACTTGAATTTGCCCTTCACTGAATGCTCGCATCACTTCATCTTTTTCAGTTGAATGTAAACGACCATGCATAAGGCCAACATTAAATTGCTGGTGGAAAATGGAAGATAATTGTTCATATACATCCACGGCGTTTTGAACATCGAGCTTTTCTGATTCTTCGATGAGTGGACAAATTACATATGCTTGGTTACCCGCTTTCAATTCTACAACCATGCGTTTAATAATTTGATCAAATAGTTCCTTTTTGACCCAATGGGTTTCGATTTCTTTTCGTCCAGCAGGCATTTCATCGATGATTGACACATCCATTTCGCCAAATGCTGTAATCGCAAGGGTGCGCGGAATTGGTGTGGCAGTCATAAATAATACATCTGGACTCATCCCTTTGTCTCGTAATACGCGTCGTTGTTCAACACCAAATCGATGTTGCTCATCAGTAATCACGAGACCAAGTTTTCGAAATTCTACATCTGGTTGAATTAAGGCATGCGTCCCAATTAGTAAGTCTATCTCACCATTTTGGAGTTGCTCATGTAGAGTTCTACGAGCTTTTGTTTTCGTAGAACCAGTTAACAACGCGATGCGAATGCCCATTGGTGATAACCAATCATGTAAGGACTCGGCATGTTGTTCTGCTAAAATTTCTGTTGGAGCCATTAATGCCCCTTGAAAACCGGCTGTGATAACTGCGTACAATGCTATTGCCGCTACAACCGTTTTCCCAGAACCAACATCGCCTTGAAGCAATCGATTCATGCGATGAGGTTCTTTTAAATCTTTACAAATTTCATTAACAACCCGTTTCTGAGCAGCTGTTAACTCATAAGGTAAAGTCGCTATCAAGTCTTTTATTTTATGGATATCGTAAGCAATTGCTATGCCTTTATTTTGTTCTTTACGCACTTTTTTAATCGCTTGCATCTTCAATTGAAACAACAGTAACTCTTCATAAACAAAACGTCTACGAGCTTGTTTAACATGGTCAGCATCTTTAGGGAAATGAACACCTTGAAGCGCTTCTTGCACAGGCAATAGTTTGTAGGAATGTCTTATATTATAAGGTAATAACTCTTGTAAATCCGATTCTACTTCTTGCAAAGCTTGATGCATAAATTTACGAAACGTTTTTTGATGGAGGGAGCCTTTTAAACTATACATAGGCTCAAAATCAACATTATCAGTTTTAGGACCTGCCGAGTAATGAGACACACTAATGGCTTGACGACCGCGATCCCATTTACCAGTAACCGTTATCGTTTGCCCGCTCACTATCTTATTTTTTAAATATGCTTGGTTAAAAAATACGACTTTTATTAAATGGGGTCCTACGAGTAGACGAATTTGTAATCTGGATTTATTTTTCCCTAAAAAAAGAATGGAAGGCTCGCTTTCGACCCTTCCTTCCACTGTAACACGTTCATTATGCGGTGTTTCTGCAATATTTTTTAATCTAAAATCTTCATGACGATATGGAAATGTCATGACTAAATCATGCAAGGTCAATATCCCCATATCGGCAAGTGTTTTTTCCGTTTCGCCACCAATGCCCTTTAAGCTACTAACGGACTGAAGTGTCTTATTAGACACCTTTTACAAAATCCGCACCAAAAATTCTTTCAGCTAGTGCTCTTCCTGTTGGTGTCGCCGCTAAGCCACCTTGCGCTGTTTCTTTTAAAGCAGTAGGCATCGTTTGACCAATCTTATACATAGCATCAATCACTTCATCACATGGAATTCGACTAGTTACTCCTGCTAGTGCCATATCAGCAGATACTAATGCATTTGCAGCACCCATTGCATTGCGTTTCACACACGGAACTTCAACTAAACCCGCAACAGGATCACAAACTAGTCCAAGCATGTTCTTCATTGAAATGGCAAAAGCCTCAGAACATTGCTGCGGAGTACCTCCAGACATTTCTACAATGGCAGCAGCAGCCATCGCAGCTGCTGAACCAACTTCTGCTTGACATCCACCTGCAGCACCCGAAATAGACGCGTTGTTTGCGACAACAAATCCAAAGGCACCTGAAGTAAATAAATAACGAATCATTTCTTCACGTGTAGGATTTAATTGATTTTGAACAGCAAATAAAGTACCTGGAACCACTCCTGCAGAACCTGCAGTAGGAGTTGCACAAATGGTTCCCATAGCTGCGTTCACTTCGTTTGTTGCCACAGCTTTACTCACAGCATCAATTAATAACGCCCCTGAAAGTGTTTTTCCTGTTTTCATATAGTTGTGAAGAAGTACCGCGTCTCCACCGGTTAATCCTGATGTCGAATGAACACCTTTTAAACCCTTTTCCACCGCTTGTTCCATGACAGTTAGATTGGTATCCATTTGTTTCATAATATCTTCACGACTTCTTCGGGTAACCAGCATTTCTTGTTCAATCATTAACTCAGAAATCAATTTATTTTCAGTTGTCGCTAATGCGACTAATTCTTTTACATTACGGAATAAAAATTTCATGTAATACCCCTCCTCAATCTGATATTTTCGTTACCTGAGTAATATACGGTAATAGCGCAATTTGTTGTAACACATGCTCGTCGATCGGCTCATCGACTTCAATAACCATTAACGCCATTTGTCCCTGATCTTTACGGGAAACTTCCATATGGCCAATGTTGATATTTTGTTCTGCTAAACAACTTGCTACTTTTGCAATACTTCCCGGCTTATCATCGTGTACGACTAAAATTGCTGAATGATTCCCCGATAATCGAAGAGGAAATCCATTTAATTCACTAATCTCGATTTTCCCTCCACCAATTGAAATACCAATGAGCTCCATTTCACCTGATTCGTCACCTATTACAAGACGTGCCGTATTCGGATGTTCAGTATGACCGCTTTCTGGAATAAATTCAAAACTTAGGTTAGCCTCTTTTGCAAGGTCGAATGATGTTTTAATGCGTTCATCAAACGTATCAAAACCTAGTAATCCACCAATAATCGCGATATCTGTACCGTGACCTTTGTAAGTTTCAGCAAACGAACCATATAAATAAATCTTTGCCCACTTCGGTTGTCTACCAAATAACTCGCGTGTCACAAGACCGATTCTTGCCGCACCGGCAGTATGTGAAGATGAAGGTCCAATCATCACTGGACCAATGATATCAAAAACTGAATTAAACTTCATTTTGAAGACTCCTTTTATATGAATTTCACATTTATTTCACAACACAAAATAGTATTAATAAAAGTATAACGTAAAAAGTGAATTCGCTTACATTTCTATTCGAACAGAGACCGAACGGGTTGGGTTTTACCGCTAGACATATTCCTAAAAAAACAGTGAACCTTTATCGATTCACTGTTGTCGTACCTATTCGACTGATATTATATAAGGATACAGTGGTTGTTTTCCGTTGTACACTTCTACATCTGCATGTGAATATTTTTCTTCTACAAATGCAGCCAATTCCTTGGCCTCTGTTTCTGTAACATCTTCTCCATATATAATTGTAATGATTTCTGCATCTTCATCTACTAAGTCATGGAATAATGATTTTGAAACATCAACTAGTGAAGGTGATGCAAGAATAATCTTCCCTTGCGATATAGCCATATAGTCATCTTTTTGAATTTCGACACCATCAATTGACGTGTCACGAACAGCAAAAGTAATTTGACCTGTTTTGACATGTGCATATGCCTCAGTCATTGTCGTTTTGTTATCTTCAACTGTAGCTTCTGGATTAAATGCTAAAATTGCTGCTAGACCTTCAGGTACTGACTTTGTTGGGACAACGGCTGCTTCAATTCCAATCACTTCAGCGGCTTGTTGGGCAGCCATTATGATATTTTTGTTATTTGGTAAAATAAGAACTTTTTCAGCTCCAATAGATTCAATCGCTTTAACGATATCTTCTGTTGATGGATTCATCGTCTGACCGCCAACTATTACTGCACTTGCACCTACACTTTTAAGAAGATCTGAAATTCCTTCGCCCATCGCAACCGTCACAATCGCATATGGATGTTTTTTTACAGGTACAGACGTTAATACGTCCTTTTTATAATCGTCTCCAACAATTTCAGAATGTTGTTGACGCATATTGTCAATTTTTATTTTAATTAGGTCACCGAACTTTTGTCCGTAACCCAAACAATTTCCAGGTTGTTCAGAGTGAATATGTACCTTTGCAATTTCATCATCAGAAATAACAAGCAGTGAATCACCAAACTGACTTAACCCTTCACGAAAATCGTGTTCATTAAAAGGATTTTCTGCCACTTTTTCTGGCATGAACTTCACCATAAACTCTGTGCAATAACCGAACTCAATATCGGCTGTATCCATAAAACCTTGAATCTTTTTATGGTGTTCTGCACTTACTAGATCATCCATAGAATAAGATGACGTTTTTTCAGGTAGTTTTTCACCTTTCATGGCAGCAATAAAACCTTCGTAAACGTATACGAGACCTTGTCCACCGGAATCCACAACCCCTACCTCTTTTAATACAGGTAATAAATCTGGTGTTCTCTCTAGTGATGCTTTTGCTTCTTTCAGTAATTCTTCCATTACCACTATTATATTATCTTCATGTTCAGCTACTTCTATCGCTTTTTTCGCTGAATCTTTTGCGACTGTTAATATAGTACCTTCAACTGGTTTCATGACTGCTTTATAAGCCATATCTACACCATGTTGGAAAGCATGAGCAAAGTCTTTTGCAGATAACGTCGATTTCGTTTCAACATCTTTCCCAAATCCACGGAAAAGTTGAGACAAAATAACGCCTGAGTTCCCACGAGCTCCCATTAATAATCCTTTTGAAAGTGCTTGAGCTGTTTTTCCAATATGAGCAACTGCATGTGCTTCTGTTTCTTTTGATCCAGAAGACATTGACAAGTTCATGTTCGTTCCCGTGTCACCATCGGGAACAGGAAAGACATTTAACGCATCCACATAATCTGCATTTTGGAATAAGTGATGGGCACCCATTTTTACCATTTCTGCAAATTGAATTCCGTCTAAAGACTTCATATCCTACTTCCTCCTCTTAAGGGTTCGTAACACGAACTCCTTGAACGTAAATATTTACTGATTTAACAGCTAGGCCTAATGTTTTATTTAGTGTGTATTTTACTTTCGATTGAACTTGATATGCTACTTCTGATACTTTTGTACCATAGCTGATAACAATGTACATATCTATGTGAAGATCTTCGCCATTCTGACGTACAAGTACACCTTTTGAGAAGTTTTCTTTACGTAAGATATCAGTTAAACCATCTCGAATTTGATGTTTTGTTGCCATTCCAACTATTCCATAACATTCAATCGCTGCTCCACCCGCAATCTGGCCAACGACATCATTTGAAATATCAATTTGTCCGAATTCGTTTTTCAATTCAATTGACATAGAGAATGCCTCCTTATAAGTCCTTTTTGACTACCCTTAATTGTACTACATAATGAGTTGTAATAAAAGTCAACGTTAACATTCTCCTAAAATTGTCTGCCAAGGTATTTCCCTTGAAAGAGAGCTGTAAAAGTTATTGCTACGAAAATTACTTTGTGATATAATCCTAAGGTATGTGAAATATATCGAACTGAAAAAATAATTTCAGCTTCTTTGTTGAGGAGGAAAAATAAATGCCTAAAGTATGTGTAATTTCAGGGCGTAAAGCTCGTGCTGGTAATGCTCGTTCTCACGCAATGAACAAAACAAAACGCACTTGGGGAGCTAATTTACAAAAAGTTCGTATTCTTGTAAACGGTACTCCAAAACGTGTATGGGTTTCTGCGAGAGCACTGAAATCTGGAAAAGTTGAGCGCGTTTAATCTTCGTGCTTATAAAAAAAAGCCAGACTGACAATTGTCAGTCTGGTTTTTTTTCATTTTTCTTCTTTTTAGGTTTGTCTTCTTTATCCATCCATCCCAAGCACATTCTTGCAAATCCACTAACTGCTTTCGGTAATCTAAAGGTATAAACACGCATGCCTTCACTCCTTCTCATTGATCTGAGCTTCGTATTAATAAACATATGCCAGATGAAAAGGAGATAGACCCATGTTCGTCCAATAGTTGATTACTTGTAAATCGTGAACTACCTATTTTTATGGTTTCATTGCTCACATTATATTTCATACCAGTTAATGTTATTTCTTCAACATTTTCATGAAAAGCAAAAAAAGACACAAATGGTAATTGGGGATTTGTAGTTAATTTTATGATACCAGGTGTTAACAAACGCATTTCATTCCATTTGTTACGTATGATAAATTGAATTCCAGGATTGTCCTTCTGAAATCGATACACGCTGTTGAGTACCGAAATAAAATGATCCAAACGCCCTCCTGTTACACCTACTAAGACAACTTGTTGCGGATCGAAATCTAGTGAGTGTATGAGTGCTAAATCTGTATCCGTTTCATTTTTATCCACAGATGCTACTTTTACTGAAGCCACTCGGTTGGTTAAATCCAAAAATTCTTCAGAAGATAGTGAATCAAAATCACCAACAGCTACAGTTGGAATGATGCCCTCGTTAAGTAAATACACCGAGCCCTTGTCCGCTCCAATAAAAACAACTTCATCAGATAATTTGTACGGCTCAAGGTTGGCCAATTCATCAATTGGCCCCCCAGCGCAAATCACAACCGTTTTCATGTAAGTATCGCTCGTTCGCCTGCTTCTTGAATGTCTTGAAGAGCTTTTGAACGGTCTTCTTTACTATAGATAGCTGAACCTGCAACAAAAATTGTTGCGCCTGCTTGTGCACAAGGAATAATAGTGTCTGCATTAATGCCACCATCAATTTCAATTTCGATATTCAAGCCTTTTTCTTTAATAATTGTCGAAAGTTTTTGTATTTTTGGTATAACTGAATGAATAAATTTTTGTCCGCCAAATCCAGGATTAACCGTCATAAACAGTACCATGTCAATGTCTTCAAGCACATGTTGAATGGATTCAATAGGTGTATGTGGGTTTAACACAACACCTGGCTTTACACCAAATGAACGAATTAGTTGAATTGTTCGATGCAAGTGAGGACATGCTTCTACATGAACTGTAATGTAATCAGCTCCCGCTTTTGCAAATGATTCAATAAAATTATCTGGGTTCTCGATCATTAAATGTACATCTAAAGGCAATTTTGTCACCGGTCTTAATGCTTCAACAACAATCGGACCCATTGTAATATTTGGTACAAAATGACCGTCCATAACATCAATGTGAATCAGTTGTGCACCAGCTTGTTCGACTTCTTTTACTTCTTCAGCCAATTTCGAAAAATTGGCAGCTAGAATTGATGGGGCTATTTTAATCATATTAATACCTCGGCTTTCGCTCATTTATTTCGTCTAAAAACTTAACATAATGTTTGTATCTGTATGCTTTGATTTCACCAGATTGAACCCCCGCAAGAACTGCGCATTTCGGTTCGCTAATGTGTAAACACTCTCTAAATTTACAACTATCAGACACTGCTCGGAATTCAGGAAAACAATAAGATAATTGTTCTTTATCTATTTCATCAAAATCAAATGAACTGAACCCTGGAGTATCAGCTAACAGTCCTTCACAAACCTCAACGAGTTCAACATGACGAGTGGTATGTTTCCCACGGCCAAGTGCTTGTGAAATGATACCTGTTTTCAAATTTAATGAGGGCAACACTGTATTTAGTAATGTCGATTTTCCCACACCAGACTGTCCAGCTAAAACACTAATTTTACCTTTTAAGACTGGTGCAATATTGGCAACTAAGTCTTCGTCATCTTTGAATGTTTCTATTATTTGATAACCAATTGCTCGGTAATCATTAATAAACGGTCGAATTTTTGCCATTTCAGATTCAGTAATTAAATCCGTTTTAGTTAAACAAATAATTGGTTCTACATTAAATGACTCTACGACGACAAGAAAGCGATCCAACAATAAAGGATTGAAGTCGGGTTCTGTTAACGAAAACACGAGTAAAGCTTGATCAATATTAGCGATTGGTGGACGTACAAGTGCATTCTTCCTTTCATGAACAACGGTAATTGTCCCGTCAGAACTACCTTCCACTTCATAATCTACATAGTCTCCAACGAGTGGATTCACTCCACGATTTCTGAAAACACCACGTCCTCGGCATTGTATAAACTGTTCTCCATCTTGAACATAATAAAACCCGCTAAGCGCTTTACGTATTTGCCCTTTTGGCATCGTATTCCTCCCTAATTGATACTGTTATACTCTATGATTTCATCCTCTATAACCTTTGAGTCTACCATAATTCGGTATGCTCCTTTTTGACCTTCTTCAATTTCTAATTTGATTTCGTGTAATTTTGTTTCTGTAAGCACAAACTCCTCAACAGGTTCTGTCAACGTATGATTTTGATCCTGAAGATAAATACGAACGAGTTGTTCAACATCTGTTTCTTCAGGTTCATAAGGAATTTCGACCATTTTCACAAAGGTTTTAATTTGCTTAGCTGATTGACCATTTGATAACACAATTTCGATTAAGCTACCCGGTTTAAGCATTGTTCCTGCGACTGGCGTTTGAGAAATGACAAATCCTTCAGGTACGTCCACAGAAAAATCTTCACTCACAATTCGAATGTTAAATCCAGATGATTTAGCATAGTCATTAAGTGTTTTTTCGTTATATGCTTTTGTTAAATCAATGACGCTAATTAGATTAGGACCTTTACTCACTGCGAAAACAAGTTCGGTTTCATCAGGAATAATATCACTATCTCCTGCTGGTTCTTGAGAAAGAATTCTACCTTCAGGTTCATCTGAAAATTCCGGTTTTGTTTCAATGGAGTCAAAGTTTTGTGATCCCAATAAATCCTTAACTTCATTAATATCACGTCCAACGTAATCAGCTAGATAAACTAATTCTTTCCCACTTGAGACTACAAAATCAATTTCAGTTCCTTCATCTCTTATTTTTCCAATTTGTGGAATCGTACGGATGACTTGACCTTCTTCAATGTCTTCAGAAGATTCTTGAGATTCATTTCCAGCAATCAAACCTACATCTTCCACCATATCAATTGCTTCGTTTAAAGGCAATTTTGCAACATTAGGTACTTCAACTTTATTTGGTCCAAAAAGTTGTGGGAATGCGAGTACTATAGCTAAACTTGCCAGAATAAGTAATGAAACTATCCCTAAAATCCAAGGCCATTTTTTCTTTTTCTTTTTTTCTTCAACCACTGGATTTGGTGATGAAGTGTTTTCTTTTGAGAGTTTCTTAGTATCGGCTAATTGATCGTAACTGCCATCTTTAATAATGGGCATTGCTTTAGTAGCACCATCATCAGTAGGAACAGCAAATGCCTTTTCATTTGCACGATCTTCAGATAATACGTTATTTAAATCGTATTCCATTTCTTCGACAGTTTGGTAACGATTTCGAGGATCTTTTGCTGTCGCTTTCATGACCACATTTTCCAGACTTTGAGGAATACTAGGTACAACAGCTCTTACTGAAGGTGTTTCAGTTTGTAGATGTTTTAATGCAATGGATACTGCTGATTCACCTAAAAAAGGAAGTTTTCCTGTAAGTAATTCGAACAACACTATACCTAGTGCATAAATATCTGATCTCTTAGTTGCCGTTCCACCACGTGCTTGTTCAGGAGATAAATAATGTACAGTTCCTAAAACTGAATTAGTTTGAGTAAATGATGTGGCACTTAAAGCCATTGCAATCCCAAAGTCTGTAATTTTGACATGATGAATTCCATCCATCAAAATATTTTGGGGTTTAATATCTCGATGAACAATTTGATTTTGATGAGCGTGGCCAATTGCTGAAGTTAATTGTTTCATGATGTTCACTGTCTCAACAGGTGAAAGTGGTGCAGCATCTACAATATAATGTTTTAATGTTTTACCTTCCACAAACTCCATCACCAAATATTGCAAGTCCTTATCTTCACCAACATCAAAAATATTAACAATATTAGGGTGAGTCAAACTAGTTGCGGCAAGTGCTTCTCGTTGAAATCTTCTATGCAAATCGTCTTCATTTGAAAAATCATATCGCAATACTTTGATGGCTACATCTCGATCAAGAATCATGTCGTGAGCGAGGTAAACATTGGACATGCCCCCTCCACCAATCATTTCGAGAACTTTATATCGTCCACTGATTCTTTTGCCTACGAGCATGTCTACAGCTCCTCTTTTGTATTGGTAATTAACACGAGAGAGATGTTATCTTCTCCACCTTTTTTATTTGCGAGATCTACTAGTTGAGTGCCTTTATCAAGGACGGATACATCTGTTGACATAATTTTAGTCATGTCATCAATCGATAATTTATTACTTAACCCATCTGAACATAATAGTAAGTAAGAATATGTAGGAAACATTAATGAAACAAAGTCAGGCTCAATCGTTTTTTCGGTTCCTAGTGATTTTGTAATTAAATTTTTCCTTGGATGACTTTCTGCTTCCTCTTCACTAATCTCTCCATTTTCAACTAAAATGTTTACATATGAATGATCTTTCGTTAATTGTTTCATTTTTCCTGAGTGCCATTCATAAGCGCGACTATCTCCAATATGACAAAGTACTTTTTGTTCGTCAGTTAATACCGCCGCTAAGAATGTGGTGCCCATACCTTGGCAATCTTCATGAGTTAAAGAATAATCAAAAATCAAGCTATTAATTTTTTTTACTGAGTTTGAAAACCAATGTTTAATAGTTTCTTCTGAAGAAAACTGTTCCGAGGTGGCACTATTAAAGTATTCACCAATTTTAGTGACAGCCATATTACTTGCGATATCACCTGCATTGTGTCCTCCCATCCCATCAGCAATAACTCCTAAACGGACAAAATCTGATCGTACGATAACTGCAGCACAATCCTCATTTACCGAGCGTTTTTGACCGATATCACTTAATACAGTGTATTTCATCAATTGTCACTCCGTTTCTTGTTGACGCTTCTCTCACGAAGTTGTCTGCAAGGCGCATCAATATCAGAGTCGTATTCACGACAGCTTGTTTCTCAAATCAGACAAGTCAATGTTGCTTCTCTTACAACATTGACTTAATAATTTCTTCTTTAGTTCACTTCGTTAGAGTGTTGCTCTTTTTTCGTAATGCAGCAACAAATGAGCCATCGCTGTTAAAATCCTGTGGGAAAACGTGAATCATGCCGTTTGTCGTTAAATGCTGGTATGCTTCAGGTAAAATATTTAATTCTTCCAACTCCATGTCTGAATGATTGGCAAGAAAGGCTTGAACAGTTCCGATATTTTCAACTTCATCAATCGTACAAGTACTATATACAATTAAACCACTTGGCTTCAATAACTTATAGGCTTCGTCAAGTAGGCTTAATTGAATTTTATTCAATGAAGCAAAATCTTCTTGTTTTTTAGTATACTTTATATCCGGTTTCCGACGAATAACACCTAACCCGCTACACGGTGCATCTACAAGAATACGATCAAATGAATGTTCATCATATTCATGTGTTAATTCACGACTATCCCATGTACGTGTTTCAACATTTTCAAAACCTAATCGAGTTGCTTGATCAGAGATAAGTTTAACTTTGTGAGGATGTAGATCAACAGAAACTAGAGAACCTTCCCCATTTAGTTTTTCTGCAATATGCATTGATTTACCACCTGGTGCAGCACACATGTCTAACACACGATGCCCTGGTTCAACTCGAAGTGCATAAGTTGGAATCATAGAACTTTCATCTTGTATGGAAACAACGCCATATTGATAAGCCTGAGTTTTAGCCACTTGACCTTTTTCAATATGAAGACATTCAGGAATTACTTCGCTTTGGCGTGCCACAATACCTTCATCTAATAACATATCAATTGCCTCTTGCACGGAAATGCGAGTCGTATTTACTCGCACAGTATGTGCAGGAGGGATATTATTTTCAAAAGCCATCGTTTCTGCTTTTTCAAAACCAAATTGTTTAACCCATCGTTCTATTAACCATAATGGATGACTTGCCGCTATTGATAATCGTTCAATAGGATCTACTATCTCATCAGTTGAACGAACTCCCTGACGTAAAATCCCTCTTAAAATCCCGTTCACTAAGCCTGCTGTGCCTTTATGGCTTCGTTTTTTGGCAATTTCTACTGCTTCATTTACAGCTGCATGATTTGGAATACGATCTAAATAATGGATTTGGTAAAGTGAAAGACGCAATAATTGTCGTACCCAATCATCGAGCTTCCCTTTTATAAAAGGTTGTAAATAATAATCGAGAGTCATCTTATGTTGAAGTGTCCCATAAGTAATTTCCGTTAAAAGTGCACGGTCTTTTAGTTCAATATCATATTTTTCAATTGTTTGATGAAGTAACAAATTGCTATATGCTTGATTTTTTTCAATAGACATTAATATTGACAATGCGGCATCACGTACATTTCCATTCCACATTCGGTATGATTTATTACTCATTGAAACTGATCCCCAATCTGTAATTTAGAACCAGTGCCTCGCAGAAAATCCTCGGCAGACATTTTTTTCTTGCCAGCTGGCTGTAATTCTGTAATTTCAAAGGCTTGTTCGTTGCCTGTTTGTACAACAATTCGATCCACCTGTAACTCAACCACCGTCCCAACAGGTTGACTATAGCTTTGTTGACTAGGCTGCCCCCACCAAACTTTTACTGCTTCTTGTTTTAATGTGGTATACGCAACCGGCCAAGGATTGAGACCACGTACTTTATTATAAATATCTTGTGAGGACTCATTCCAATTGATACGTTCTTGCTCTCTAGAGATGTTGCGAGCAAAAGTAACAAGACTTTCATCTTGCACAGTTCGTTCATTGGATTCGCTAAGAATCTTGGGCAATGTTGATTTTAGCAAGTCACAACCAACGATACTTAATTTTTCAAATAGAATTCCTGTTGTATCGCAAACTTCAATTGCGATTGCTTTTTGTGAAATGATATCACCAGCGTCCAATTTTTGAGCCATGTACATAATTGTAACACCCGTTTGAAGTTGGCCATCCATAATAGCTTGATGAATAGGTGCTCCTCCACGATAAGCAGGTAGCAAAGAAGCATGTACATTTAAACAGCCATATTTTGGTGAATCTAACAACACTTTCGGAAGTATCTGACCAAATGCAGCCGTTATAATGATATCCGGGTTTAAAGATAAAATTTCGTCCAATTGTTGTGAACCTTTCAGCTTTTCAGGTTGCAAGACAGGCAATCCAAGTCGTAAAGCTTCTTTTTTAACCGGAGTAGGCGTTAACAACTTCTTGCGTCCTACGGGTCGATCTGGCTGAGTCACAACTGCTAAAATGGAATATCCTTCTTCATATAGCATAGTCAAAATGGGTACGGAAAAGTCAGGGGTTCCCATAAACACTAGAGAAGTCATAGTAATTCCTCTTCTTGCGCTTCAAGCTCAGCAAGATCAACGACACGAAGAATTTTTGAATCAAATAAAATTCCATCTAAATGATCAATTTCGTGTAAAATAGCCCTTGCTTCATAATCCTCTGCTTCTAGTTCGTACCATCTACCGTCTCTTTCCTGTGCTTTCATTCGCACATAAAACGGACGTTCTACTTCACCATACAATTCAGGGAAGCTAAGGCAACCTTCTATCTCAATAACAGATCCTTCTGTTTCTAAAACTTCCGGGTTGATCATTTCAATAATGTCTTCACCTTCGCCAAGATCAACTATCGCTACGCGGATAGATTCACCCACTTGTGGAGCTGCTATTCCAATACCATCTGAATCAACCATTGTGTCGTGCATATCTTTTAATAAAGTAGCAAGATTTCGGTCAAATTTAATCACTTTTTTTGTCTTTGTAGTTAATATAGTACTTGGATGTTTTACGATTGTTCTAATAGTCAACTGTCATTCCTCATTTCGTTTATGCTCACATGATAGAAGAAGGATTCAGGTCAATTGACATCAAAATTCCTTTTTTCATCCAATCTGTTCGGTAAATACGTGTTAACTGCTGTAACACTTCCGGGAGCGTAGGTTCTTTTTTGTATTTTATCAAACATTGGTAACGATATCTATTTTGTACACGACTAATAGATGACGCCGTAGGACCAATAATCTCTGTCGAATTAGATAAGTTTTCTCTGAGCCAATTCGCTGTTTTATGTGCGTATTCTGCCGTCATCAAGACATCTTCATGCGTGATTTGAATAAATGCAACAAAGGTATAGGGTGGGTAGGCAAATTGTTTTCTATTCACCATTTCTTGATTATAAAAAGGGACAAAATCATGATGTTTTGCAAATTGTATCGCATAGTGTTCAGGGGTATAGGTTTGAACAATAACTTCCCCTTCTTTATCATGTCTTCCAGCTCGTCCACTAACTTGTGTCAATAATTGAAATGTCTTTTCAGCTGCTCGAAAATCTGCTAAGTGAAGAGTTGTATCCGCAGATAAAACACCAACTAACGTAATGTTCGGGAAATCAAGTCCCTTGGCAATCATTTGAGTACCAAGTAAAATGTCGGCTTTCCCATCTCCAAATAGCTTTAAAATATGTTCATGTGATCCTTTTTTACGTGTTGTATCTACATCCATACGAAGAACGCGAGCGGTTGGAAACAAACGTGCAATTTCTTCTTCTACTTTTTGCGTGCCTGTGCCAAAAAATCGGATGTGATCACTTTTACACTCAGGGCATATGTTTGGCACTTGTGATTCTTCTCCACAGTAATGACACTTTATCCGTTCTTGATGTCTATGATAGGTCATGGAAATATCACAATTTGGGCATTCTACCACCGTGCCACAATCACGACATAAGACAAAAGACGAATGTCCACGTCGATTTAAGAACAATACCATCTGCTCTTGCTTATCCAACCGGCGACGAATAGATTCTGCTAATTCCAAAGAAAACATGGAGCGGTTGCCGTTTTTTAGTTGTTCGCGCATATCTATGACTGACACTTCAGGTAAAGCCTGATCCCTAGGTCTTTTAGTCAAAGTTAATAAACTATAATTCCCTTTTTTAGCACGAGCATAAGATTCAAGGGACGGAGTAGCACTTCCTAAAATGACTGGACAATGGTGATATTCGCTTCTCCATATCGCTACATCTCTTGCATGATAGCGTGGAGAATCGTCTTGCTTATAGGTACCTTCATGTTCCTCATCTAAAATAATCAAGCCAATATTTTGAAAAGGCGCAAAGACCGCTGAACGGGCACCTACTACCACTTTCACTTCACCACGTTTAATCTTTCGCCATTCATCATATTTCTCTCCAGTCGATAAACCACTATGCAGTACAGCAACTAGGGAGCCAAACCGTTCTTTAAAACGATTGGTCATTTGGGGGGTAAGTGAGATTTCCGGGACCAAAACGATGGCTTCTTTTTGATCCTGTAACGCGCGTTCAATTGCTTGTAAGTATACTTCTGTCTTACCACTACCTGTTATGCCATGCAGAAGAAACGTTTTTGCTTCATGTTTATCATATGAAAAAATGATTTCACTTAATGCGAGGTGTTGTTCATTTGTTAAAGAGTGCTTTGCCGAAACATTAATTGTTCTATCTGCATATGGATCTCGGTATATTTCTTCTAATTCTAAAGTGGCTGCGCCTTTTTCCATTACCGCCTGTAACACAGCATTTGAGGTATTAAGTCGTTTTAACAAATCAGTGGAGACGATGCGTGTTCCGGCATAGTCCATCATCCATTTGACAACATCTTTTTGTTTCTTTGCTTTGTTTGATATATTTAAGTGAATCTCTTGTAATATTTTTACATCTGATTCAATTAAAATCATTCTCACTTTTTTTACTGCGGTCTTTTGTTTGACTACCGTTTCCAATGCTAGAATATTTTCTTTTATTAATTTCTTAATAGTCGTTAGCAATTCCTTTGACTCATCGACCTTTAACTCAACACGGTCTTTTTGTTGAAACATTGCTTGAATACTTTGAGGAAGTTCAAAATTGTGATCCACAATTTCAAGAATTTTTTCGTATTTGGCACGTAAAGCAGATGGTAACATGACCTGAAGAGCATCAATTTCATAACATAATGTGTGCCGTCTCAACCACTTTGTCATTTCGAGCATTTCTTGAGTCAACACTGGTTCGATATCTAAAAGTTCACCAATCGGTTTTTGTTTTTCCACTGGAACATCGGTTTCGCTTTTAATGGCTGTTACAAACCCCAAGACATGCCGATTTCCAAAAGGTACTTTCACTCGACTACCACTTTCAATTATCGTTTGAAACTTCTCAGGTACTGCATAATCAAAAGGTCGATCAATTGGATAAGCCGCAACGTCAACAATGACCTCAGCGAACATGTTGTACTTCCTTTTCATGAGACAATATCGTTTCAAACAATTGTATAGCTAACTGTTTTTTCGTCATATTATCAAAATACTGTACATAATTTTCTTTACCAATTAACACGACTGTATTTGTATCTGTCCCAAAACCGCTATCAGCTTGCGTGACGTCATTGGCAACAATATAGTCCGCATTTTTCTTAGACAATTTATCTTTTGCATACACTTCTATGTTGTTTGTTTCTGCAGCAAAACCTACCACTAGTTGCTTTGTTTTCCTTTGACCAAGAGTCATTAAAATATCAATTGTTCGTTCGAGTTCGAGTGTTGCATCGCCTGCTTGTTTCTTCATTTTCTGATCATGAATAGTTTTTGGACGGTAGTCTGCTACTGCAGCTGTCTTGACCACAATATCTGCATGATCATAATGATATAACACCGCTTGCAACATTTGTTCTGCACTTTCCACATGTTCAACTTTAACACCATGTGGAATCGGTAAAGAAACCGGACCTGATACAAGAATCGTTTCTGCACCCATTTTCACAGCTGCTTCAGCAAGTGCATAGCCCATTTTCCCAGAAGAAAAATTGGTCAGATATCTTACAGGATCGATTCGTTCACGAGTTGGTCCTGCAGTAATAACTACTTTCTTTCCTTTTAACGGCAATTCAGTTGGTAGGAAGAAGGATTCAACTAATCCCACGATTTTTTCTGGTTCTTCTAATCTTCCTTTTCCTACATACCCACAGGCTAGAAAACCTTCTGAAGGTTCAATAAATTCATAGCCATCTTCTGCAAGTGTCGCAATGTTACGCTTCACTGCTGGGTGATCGTACATATGTACATTCATAGCTGGCGCTATCCATACCTTGGCTGTTGTCGCTAGAAGTGTTGTTGTCACCATATCGTCACCAACTCCATTGGCAATCTTGCCAATGACATTTGCAGTTGCAGGAGCCACAATGACTAGATCTGCCCAATCTGCCAAGTTAATATGAGCGATGACCCCAGAATTTTTTTCATCAAAAGTATCTGTATAAACATCATTTCGAGACATCACTTGAAAGCTCAGCGGCTGCACAAACTTTGTCGCAGATTCCGTCATTATGACTTTGACATCCGCTCCCGATTGCGACAATTTACTAACGAGGGCAACTGCTTTATAAACTGCAATACCACCAGATACGCATAATAAGATTTTCTTGTTTGCTAGCATGAACATTCTTCCTTTCTCAAACAACAAACTCCCAAAGCATCTATCTGTCTTAGGGAGTTTTCTTTAGTTAATAATCAGTATTAAATTTCGTCTTCGTAAATGGTAGCTGCATCTTGTTCTTCTTTCGTCAATGCACCACAAGCCACTTCTTCTAAAGCTTTTCCAACATATTTTAAAGATTGGTAAGAAGCTAATCGTTCTCCGCCCTCTTCTTGCAATTGGCGCGCACGTTTTGATGCTAAACTTACTAAAGTGTATTTTGAATCTATTTTACTTTTAAGTGAATCGACTGATGGATATAACATTAATATTCCCCTTTCAACATGGACAGATATCTTTTTTCAACACGTTCTCTTCGGCAATGTTCAGCAGTAACAATCGCATTTACACGATCGCATGCTAATTGTACCTCGTCATTTTCAACGACAAAATCGTACAAGTTCATCATTTCAAGTTCATCTCTTGCTGCCAAACAACGTGATGCAATCACATCATTCGTTTCGGTTCCTCGACCTACTAAACGCTGCTCTAATTCTGAAAGACTTGGTGGCGCTAAGAAAATAAATAAGCCGTCAGGTACTTTGTCACGTACTTGTGATGCACCTTGAACTTCAATTTCTAAAAATACATCTCTACCTGCATCGAGCGTGGCGTTCACGTAATCTAATGGAGTTCCATAATAGTTCCCAACATAAGATGCGTATTCTAATAAACGACCTTCTCCGATTAATTGTTCAAATTCCTCATGGGATTTAAAAAAATAATCGACACCATCGACTTCGCCTTCACGGGGCTTTCTTGTCGTCATTGAAATCGAATATTCATAATTCGTGTCAGGTTGCGAAAATAATTCTTTTCGTACTGTACCTTTCCCAACACCAGATGGTCCTGAAAGGACGATTAATAATCCACGTTCTTTTCGCATGCAATCCCTCTTTTTATCTATTCGGCTTGTTCTATCACACGTGTCACAATAGTTTCAGCATTAACTGCAGATAGAACCACATGCTCACTATCCATAACAAATATAACACGAGTTTTTTTACCATAAGTTGCGTCAATTAGAAATCCTTTTTCTCTTGCTTCTTGAACGAGACGCTTAATTGGCGCCGATTCAGGTTGCAAAATGGAGATGATTCGTTCAACTGCTACCACACTACCGTTTCCAATATTAATAAACTTTAGATTTGGCACAGTCTTTCCTCCTATTAGATCTTCAACTTTCTTTGTTACACACTTAGCTAATTATATCACAACCCCCTAATAAAATGATAAGATAGAGCAAAACGTTTTGAAAGAGGAATTACTTATGGCATTTGATGGTTTATTTACAAAAGCAATGACTCACGAACTTCAACATTTAGTATCTGGACGTATATCAAAAATACATCAACCAAACTCACAAGAAATTGTGTTGCAAATTCGTGCTGGCGGTAAAAATAGCCGATTGCTTATTTCTATTCAACCTTCCTACTCACGTATACATGTTACAAATGAAACAATTGATAACCCTTCAGAACCACCCATGTTTTGTATGCTACTTCGAAAACATCTAGAAGGTGGGTATATTTCTGCTATTTCTCAACTTGATATGGACCGTATAATCATTCTCCATGTAGAGAGTAAAAATGAAATTGGTGACGATATGGTTCGAGAATTACATATTGAGATTATGGGAAGACATAGTAATGTAATTTTAATAGACCCTGTCAGAAATCTTATTTTAGATAGTTTAAAACATTTATCGCCATCTGTTAATAGTTATAGAACTATATTACCTGGTCAACCGCATATCGCACCTCCTAAACAAGATAAAGTAAATCCATATAATGTGGATGAAGCATCGTTTCAGTCATTATTAAATTCTGAAGATCTATCCCGCGAATTTCTATCGCAACTTGCTGGGTTTTCACCTTTACACGCAAAAGAACTCGCTCACCTTGTTGAAAATAGAGGTGGACAGTCTAGCTACGATGTATTCAAAAAGTTCCTAGATGAATTTAACAAAAAAAATCCAACGGGTATGTATTTAGAAAGCGGCAACAAGGCCATTTTTTCAAGCGTAGATTTGGCACATTTAGAAGGAAACAAAACACCTTTCAACTCCCTTGGAGAATTACTAGATAAAGTATACTTTGCACGAGCTGAACGTGACCGAGTGAAACAACAAGCCGGTGATTTAGAACGCTGGTTACAAAATGAAATTGACAAATTAAAATTAAAAATGAAGAAACTTGCAAAAGATAAAGCAAACGCTGAAAAACTGGAAACATTCCAACTTCATGGTGAACTTTTAATGGCAAATTTGTACTTGCTTGAAAAAGGGATGAAAGAGACTGAAGTGGTAAATTACTATGACGAAAATAATGCTGTTGTAAAAATCACATTAAGTCCAAGAAAAACACCCGTTGAGAATGCACAAAGTTTTTACACGAAATACAATAAAGCAAAAACAGCATTATTAAAAACACAACAACAGCTTGATAAAACAAAAGATGACATTGATTATATTGAAATGTTGCAACAACAAGTCATGCAATCTTCACCTCAAGACATTAACGAAATTCGTGAGGAACTTGCTGAACAAGGTTGGATGAAGGCAAAATTTTCTAAGAAGAAGAAAAAAATAGTTAAACCAACACCAGAATCTTTCGTGTCTTCTACAGGATTGCCAATTTCTGTCGGAAAAAACAATAAACAAAATGATTATTTAACATTTAAAATTGCAAACAAGTCACAAACTTGGTTCCATACGAAAGATATTCCAGGTTCACATGTCGTAATTCATGAAAATGAACCCGATGAAGAGTCAATTTTAGAAGCTGCAATGTTAGCAGCATACTTCAGTAAAGCGCGTGATTCATCTTCTGTGCCCGTCGACTATACGGAAGTTCGTCATGTGAAAAAACCCAACGGTGCAAAACCAGGGTTCGTGATTTATTTTGAACAAAAGACCGTCTTTGTCACTCCGAGCGAGGATATTGTAAGAAAACTTCGTAAATGATACAAACAAAAGCCATCCAGCTAATGCGGATGGCTTTTGTGTTGAATTTTTATGTTCTAAACAGGGATATTTGTACATTTACGATTGTTTATATGACCGCAAATAATGTCCAAAATCAAAATATTGTTGGATTTGTTCTAGTAAGAATCGTGGTTTCCATTTGGTACCGAGTCTGCCTTTCTCTAACAAGTACAACGATAGTTTCTGTAGTTAATGAGTTTTCTATACATTGTCTATTTCCATTTTCAGGTTTCTTTGGATTGCACTTTTCGGCCAAGTTAAACGTGAATTGTTATTTAATAGTTTACATAATAATATTATTTACTTGTATATTTTTACTATTACAACGTGAACCCCTAATTTTACAACGTCACCTTCCATAATTACAACGTGACAGCTAATATTTACAACTGAGCAAATGCTCACTCTAGAGCCATAGCGATTATGATATAGGGGTGCCACGATCCGTAATCCTAGTCGATACAATATTAAAGTAAATCGGTCACTTCCATCTTCTCTCTCGTTATTATTCTTAACATATTTATCAACCGTAAAAATAGGATACCTGTGCGCTTTAGCACACGGGTATCCTATTTTGAGTCACTTCTGTAAGACAAAATCGTCTTACTATGAAGTCCTTTTATTTATAATTGTCCGTGCTTAAGTTTTTGATGCCATTCGATTAGTTGAGGTTTGTCTTCATCGCTTATTTGCTTTGCGACAGTTGCCTCTTCGATCAAAGCATCAAAGTTGGTCAAACTGACGTATGGAATTCCTGCTTTTTCAAACAATTCATCCGCACGTTTTAAATGATAGGTAAAAATACAGACAACGCCCAGTACTTCACAACCTTGTTTTTCAAGAGCATTTACTGCATCAATGCTGCTACCACCAGTGGAAATCAGATCTTCCACAACAATTACCTTTTGACCAGCTTCGATTTTCCCTTCAATTTGATTGCCTCGACCATGCTCTTTTGCTTTCGATCTAACATACACCATAGGTAAATTAAGTACATCACTGACCCAAGCGGCGTGTGGAATCCCAGCAGTTGCTGTCCCTGCGACAACATTTGTTTCCGGGAAAAACTCTCGAATATTTGTCGCTAATGCTTCGGCAATTTGCTTTCGAACAGTTGGACTTGACATCGTTAAGCGATTGTCACAATAAATAGGTGATTTGATTCCAGATGTCCATGTAAATGGACTTTTAGGACGGAATTCCACAGCCCCAATGGATAATAATGCTGCTGCTATTTCATGCTGTTGACTTTTCATTCATTAGCCTCCCATTGTTGTTTCACTATTTTATAAGTTTCTACTGGGTTTTTAGATTGTGTAATAGCTCTTCCTACAACTATATAGGACGAACCTTCTAATCTCGCTACTTTTGGTGTAGCAATGCGAATTTGATCATGTCCTTGTCCTTCGTGTAAGCGAATCCCTGGTGTTACACGAAGGAAGTTTTGACCGCATTGATTCTTTATGTCTGATGCTTCTAAAACGGAACAAACGACTCCATCTAGGCCAGCTTGCTTACAAAGAGATGCATAATGAAGAACTGAATCATGCAAAGTGGCATTTATTTGTTGCTCTTCTTTCATTTGTTGCTCACTTGTTGATGTTAATTGTGTCACACCGATAATTAAAGGTCGAGATTGCCCGGTGCGTGTACCCGCTTCTAATCCCTCTAGTGCACTTTCCATCATATGTAGGCCACCTGAGGCATGAACATTAACCAAATCAGCTCCTAGGCTTGCAAGCCCACGCATCGCCGACTTCACGGTATTAGGAATATCGTGCAATTTTAAATCCAAAAACACATCATGTCCTTGGTCTTTTAACGCGTTGACAATCGTAGGTCCTTCTTGAAAATAAAGTTCCATACCCACTTTGACAAATAAGTTTTCATTAAAGGGCTGTAAAAATTGGAATACCTCAGCTTTAGTTGCAAAGTCAAGCGCAATAATTGGATTGTGGTTGTTCATCGGTGACTCCTCCCTATTAGCTCAGAGATATGATTTAAACCTAACCAATCCAACTTTTCAGGCAATTGTTCGATAATAGTAGGACAAACAAACGGATCTACGAAGTTTGCTGTTCCTACTGCTACAGCACTTGCTCCTGCAGACATAAAATCAATGACATCATCAACTGTCGTAATCCCACCCATTCCAATAATGGGAATGGATACTTGCTTACTCACTTCATAAACCATTCTTAGTGCAACAGGCTTAATGGCAGGTCCTGATAACCCACCTGTGCCATTCGCAATAACAGGTTTACCCGTTCTCGTGTCTAATCGCATGCCTACAAGTGTATTAATCATCGTAATACCATCCGCTCCAGCCGCTTCTACAGCTCGAGCAATTTCTCCTATATCTGTTACGTTTGGAGACAATTTCACATAGACAGGCACTTCAGATACTGCTTTTACAGCTGCTGTAAGTTCCGCTGCTATCGTTGCGTCCGTGCCAAATGTTATTCCACCACATTTAACGTTAGGACAAGAAATATTTAATTCAAGCGCATGGACATTTTTTGATTTAGAAATATGTTTGGCAACTTCAACATAATCTTCAGTTAAGGTACCAGCAACATTTGCAATAATTGGGACATCATATTGCTCGAGCCATTTAAGTTCATTAGAAATCACTTTTTCCAAACCTGGATTTTGAAGACCAATGGCGTTTAACATTCCAGATGATGTTTCAGCTACCCGAGGAGTCGGATTTCCCATGCGTGTTTCAAGTGTAGTTGCTTTAATCATAATGGCACCTAATTTTGATAGGTCATAAAGCTGTGCATATTCCTTACCAAAACCGAAGCAACCTGAAGCAGGCATTATGGGATTTTTTAGTGATAATCCTGGCAACTCTATTGTTAATCTACTCATATTTGCACCACCCCAGCAGGAAATACCGGTCCATCACTACAAACTTTTACGTAATCGACAGCTGTTTGATCCGTTGTTTTACATACGCATGCGAAACATGCGCCAAGTCCACAGCCCATACGTTCTTCAAACGATAAAAACCCTTTTTTATCAGGATACATGTTTTCTATAGCAACAAGCATTGCCGTGGGACCACATGTAAAATACGTTGTAAAGTCTGGTTTTAAATCAGCTAACACAGTTGTCACAAACCCTTTATGACCGCTTGTCCCATCGACTGTGACAATATGTGTTTCGCCAAGTTCACGAAAGGCTTCTTCATAAAAAACAACGTCTTTTGTTTGAAATCCTAGTACGTGAATGGGCTTAACGCCTTTTTCAACGAGTTTCTTAGAAAGTTCATATAATGGAGGAACGCCAATTCCCCCTCCGACTAATACCACAGTTTCACCAGGAGAGGCTTCATGGACAGGAAAACCGTTACCAAGTGGACCAAGAACATCCACTTCTCCTCCGATACTTCTTTGGGAAAGAATTGTAGTACCTCGTCCTTCTGCACGATAGATAATAGTGAATTGCAATATATCGCGGTCGATAGAAGCAATGCTTATCGGTCGTCGGAGTAATGGCTCATAACTATCTGAAACGCGTATGTGGACAAATTGACCTGGATTTTTCATATCGTTCACAAGCTGCCCTATTAACGTCATTTCGAAAATGTTATGGGCAATTTCTTTATGTTTTACGACACGCATACGCTCTTGTCGAATCATTCAAAAACCCCCTGTTTCGGCATTTCCAGTGCTTGGAAGGTCATCGACTCAATAACGCGTAACATTGCTTCTGCCGTATCAAGTGAAGTCAAGCAAGGGATTCCGTTTTCAACAGATTCTCTTCGAATACGGAAACCATCACGCTCAGGTTTCTTGCCTTTCGTCAGTGTATTAATAACAAACTGGGCTTGTCCTTGTCTAATCACATCTAGCAGTGTTTGCCCTTGTTCCCCTATTTTATTAACTATGCTTACTGAAATGCCTGCATTTTGTAGGGCCTCAGCCGTTCCACCCGTAGCTAATATGCTATATCCAATAGAAGTGAATCTTTTAGCTAGTGCAACAGCTTCATCTTTATCTTTATCCGCTACCGTCATTAAAATTGAACCATGGTCTTTAATTTCCATTCCAGCTGCAACTAAACCTTTATATAGCGCTTTTTCTAACGTACTGTCTTTCCCCATGACTTCTCCAGTAGACTTCATTTCTGGTCCTAGAGTAATATCAACACGACGTAGTTTCGCAAAACTAAACACTGGGACTTTGACAAACACGCCTTTCGGACATGGTGCGAGGCCATTTTTAATGCCTTGTTCAGGAAGCGATTGCCCTAAAATTGCCTTTGTTGCTATTTTTGCCATCGGTATATTTGTGATTTTGCTTAAAAATGGAACTGTTCGACTCGACCTTGGATTTACTTCAATAACCAAGACTTCTCCTTTTGAAATAACATATTGAATGTTCAACAAACCAATAATATTTAATCCTTTAGCTAGTCGTGTTGTGTAATCAATCAAAGTATCGATATGCTCTTGCGTTAAGTTTTGTGGTGGATAGACAGCTATGGAATCTCCTGAATGCACACCAGCTCGTTCAATATGCTCCATAATCCCAGGAATACATACATTGACACCATCAGAAATGGCATCTACTTCAATTTCCACACCTGTTAAATATCGGTCTACAAGTACAGGATGTTCAGGACTCGCTTGAACAGCGTTCTCCATGTAGTATCCAAGTTCTTCTTGGTTGTAGACAATTTCCATAGCACGTCCACCTAAAACATACGAAGGTCTAACGAGTACAGGATACCCTATTTCGTTACCTATTTTTATTGCTTCTTCTGGTGAAATGGCCGTTTTCCCCATCGGTTGTGGAATATCCATTTCATGAAGAGCGCGTTCAAATTTATCGCGATTTTCTGCTCGATCTAAATCTTCTAAAGATGTACCAAGTATTTGAACACCACGCTCTTGTAATTTATCCGCTAAGTTAATCGCCGTTTGACCACCAAATTGAACGACTACTCCTTTTGGTTGCTCTAAATCAACAATATGCATTACATCTTCAATCGTTAACGGTTCAAAGTAAAGCTTGTCCGATATCGAGAAATCAGTGGATACAGTTTCTGGGTTGCTATTAATAATAATCGCTTCATAACCCGCTTCTTTAATTGCCCAAACTGAATGGACCGTTGCGTAATCAAATTCTACACCTTGACCGATACGGATGGGGCCAGATCCAAGTACAATGACACTTTCCTTGTCTGTTTTTACTGACTCATTCTCATCTTCATATGTG
Organism: Paenisporosarcina sp. TG-14; assembly: GCF_000297555.1. Classification (NCBI taxonomy): domain Bacteria; kingdom Bacillati; phylum Bacillota; class Bacilli; order Caryophanales; family Caryophanaceae; genus Paenisporosarcina; species Paenisporosarcina sp. TG-14. The sequence goes on along the minus strand of NZ_AMGD01000039.1, from coordinate 21,648 downwards.
CCATAAAAGTAAGGTGTTTCTGACTCAAATTCAGCAGCACATGTATCAACCATTTTATAAACTGGAATTAAGTTATGTTCCTTTCTCCAATTGTATATTACCAGTTCATCGGTGTTCCATAACTTCGCGATCGTGAAATCCGCAAATCCCATACGTTTTGCTTTTTTCGTAACATCGTAATCAAAAGGATGCTCAGCAACATCTTTCTCGTAACTCACTATATTTTGAAGTTTATTTAAGAAAAATAAATCAATTTGACTCCAGTCATGTATGGTCTCAATTGTCACACCACGTCTTAAAGCCTCTCCTACAAAGAATAACCGTTCATCACCTGGACGACGAATACGTTTTTCAATCCACTCATCGCTCATTGATTCTGCGTTTTTTAATTCTAAGTGGAATTGACCTGTCTCAAGAGAACGAATAGCTTTTAAAATCGCCTCTTCAAACGTCCGTCCTATTGCCATAACTTCGCCCGTTGCTTTCATTTGAGTACCTAAGTTTCGTTTAGCAGACTCAAATTTATCAAACGGCCAGCGAGGGATTTTTGCTACGACATAGTCTAGTGCTGGTTCAAAACATGCGTATGTTTTGCCAGTTACTGGGTTCATCATTTCATCTAATGTTAAACCAATAGCAATTTTAGCCGCTAATTTTGCAATCGGATATCCTGTCGCTTTTGAAGCTAAAGCAGACGAACGGCTAACCCGTGGATTTACTTCAATTATGAAGTAGTTAAAGCTGTAGGGATCAAGAGCTAACTGAACATTACAGCCACCTTCAATTTTCAATGCACGGATAATTTTTAATGACACATTACGAAGCATTTGATATTCGCGATCTGAAAGTGTTTGACTAGGTGCAACAACGATTGAATCACCTGTATGAATACCTACTGGATCGACATTTTCCATGTTACACACAACAATGGCATTATCCTTTGAATCTCTCATTACTTCATATTCAATTTCTTTGTACCCTGCAATTGATTTTTCTAATAAGCATTGCGTAACTGGGCTATATTTAAGTCCACTTGTCACAGTGTCCTCAAGTTCTTCATCATTGTGACAAATTCCTCCGCCTGTTCCACCTAGCGTAAACGCTGGGCGAACAATAACTGGATATCCAATACGATTTACAAAAGTATAGGCTTCTTCTAAATTATGGATAATGTCACTCTCAGGAACAGGCTCATTTAATTCATTCATTAATGTTCGGAATAAATCTCGGTCTTCTGCTTTGTGAATCGCTTCTAATTTTGTACCTAATATTTCAATGTTCAATTCATCCAAAATACCTGACTGATCTAATTCAATAGCCATATTCAACCCAGTTTGTCCACCTAGAGTGGGAAGCAATGCATCTGGACGTTCTTTTCTAAGGATACGACTTACAAATTCAAGAGTTATGGGTTCGATATATACTTTCTCTGCAATTTCTGTATCTGTCATAATTGTTGCCGGGTTGGAGTTAATCAAAATTACCCGATAACCTTCTTCTTTTAAAGCAAGACACGCTTGTGTTCCTGCATAGTCAAATTCAGCGGCTTGTCCAATGACAATTGGACCTGACCCGATTACTAATATAGTTTTAATATCTTGGCGTTTAGGCATGTTGTTTTTCCCCCTTCACGTTCGTGTGCATTAACTCAATAAAGCGGTCAAATAAGTGATTTGAATCTTCAGGTCCCGGTGAGGCTTCTGGATGGTATTGCACAGTAAAAGCAGGTACATCTAGATGTTTTAATCCTTCAACAGTTCCATCGTTTAATGCAATATGGGTTACTTTTAGACGCGTACCTTTTAAGGACTCAGGATCTACTGAGTAGCCATGGTTTTGTGAAGTTATATCCGTTCGACCCGTTTCTAAATCTTTGACTGGGTGATTAGAGCCTCGATGGCCAAATTTTAATTTAAATGTGTCTCCACCACTAGCAAGAGCAAATAGTTGATGGCCCAGACAAATTCCGAAAATCGGAATTTTGCCAATTAAGTTTTGTAGCATTGTAATGGCTTCTGGCACATCTTTTGGATTTCCAGGCCCGTTCGATAACATAATTCCATCAGGATAGATGGCCATAATTTGTTCTGCGGTTGTGTTATAAGGAACCACTATGACATCACAGTCCCGTTTATTTAGTTCACGTAAAATACCATGTTTCATACCAAAATCAACTAGCACCACGCGTTTTCCTCGTCCTGGACTTGGATAAGGGCTTTTCGTTGATACTTGATCGACTTGATCTGTGCGGAAGGTCGTATTCTTTAACTTAGCCACTACTTCCTCCACATTTACTTCATCACCTGCAGCACTTAAGAGACCTTTTACGGAACCTAATTCGCGGATGATTCGCGTTAATTTTCGGGTATCAATTCCTTCAATTCCAGGAATATCTTTCAAAACAAACAATTCATTTAATGTTGCATCACATCTAAAGTTAGATGGCGTATTAGCAAGTTCACGTACGACCATTCCTTTTATTGCTGGTTCAATTGATTCAAAATCATCTCGGTTAATTCCGTAGTTTCCAATTAGCGGGTAAGTCATTGTGACAATTTGGCCGCAGTATGATGGATCAGATAATGTTTCTTGGTAGCCAGTCATACCAGTTGTAAATACAACTTCACCTTCACTTGCTTTCGTGCTACCGAAAGCTGTTCCATTAAATACATCGCCAGTTTCTAAAATGAGGCTTCTTTTCATCATTATTTCTCCTCCTGCCAAATTACGTTTCCTTCAAACATCGTCATTACCGGCCATCCTGTGCATGTCCAATCTTGGAACGGTGTGTTTTTACCTTTTGAAACAAATTGTCCGGTGTCTATGTTTTGTTCTTTCGTAAAATCGATAAATACTAGGTCTGCTGACTCGCCCATATTTAAACGGCCATATGGTAAACCAAAGACATCTGCAGGCTTTTGAGTCAGCCAATCAATTAATTGAGTTAAAGTCCATTTACCTGTCTTGACAAAATGTGTATACAAAAGAGGGAAAGCCGTTTCTAAGCCGACAATTCCAAAAGGAGCTTGTTCCATGCCACTACCTTTTTCTTCAGCTGTATGAGGGGCATGATCCGTTGCAATAAAATCAAGTGTACCATCTTCTAATCCTTCGATTAACGCTTGTAGATCTTCTTTCGCTCGAAGAGGAGGATTCATTTTCCAGTTCGCATCGTTTCCAGGAATATCGTCTTCACAAAGTAGTAAATGATGTGGACTTACTTCAGCAGTTACTCGAATTCCCGCTTTTTTTGCGTCTCTTATAACGCGGACTGATTCTTTTGTACTTACGTGACAAACATGATAATGTGCGCCAGCTGCTTCGGCAAGTAGTACATCTCTAGCTATATGAACGGACTCTGCTATTGCTGGAATCCCTTTTAAACCAAGTTCTTTATTTTTCGCACCTTCATGCATCACTCCAGCGTAAATGAGTGTATTGTCCTCACAATGGGCAACAACTGGCATATTCAGTTTTGCTGCATCTTTCATCGCCTCAAACATCATGCCTGCTTGCTGAACACCTACACCATCGTCTGTAAAAGCGAATGCACCGTGTTCTTTTAAAGCAGCTAAATCTGTTCTCTCTTTTCCAGCTTCACGTATTGTAATTGATGCATAGGGAAGTACACGAATCTTAGCGTTTTCTTTTATAAGTTGATTAACATGGTTCAAGTTTTCTACTGTATCTGGTACAGGTCTCGTATTCGGCATAGCGCAAATTGTCGTATATCCACCTTTTGCTGCTGCATCTGTTCCTGTTTTAATCGTCTCTTTTTGTTCGCCACCTGGCTCTCTTAAGTGCACATGTACGTCAATAAATCCTGCAGAGACAAAATACCCTTGACCGTCGATAATTTCATCTACTTGAGGTATTGTTTTCGAATTCACTTCGATAATACGTCCATTTTCAATTAATATGGAACCCTCTTTTAATTCATTTTTATCATTTAGCAATTGTATGTTTTGAATAAATTTCTTCATTATATTCTCTCCTTTAATACAGATTCTAGTATCGCCATACGGACAAAGACGCCGTTTTGTATTTGCTTAAAAATACGTGATTTATCGCTTTCAACTAATTCACTTGCAATTTCTACATCTCGATTAACTGGTGCAGGATGCATGACAATCGTTGTTGGCTTTAACTCTGCATAACGCCCAATAGTTAATCCGTATTCCTTATGATAAAGTTCTTTTAAAAAATCATTTTCTGTCCCATGCCGTTCGTGTTGAACACGTAGTAACATGACTACATCCGCAGTGGGCAAAACTTCTTCCCAAGTTGAAGTGGCATCAAAATCTCCTTGCCACTCTGGAGGACAGATGAATGTGACATGAGCTCCTAGTTTCTTTAGTGCTAGTGCATTTGATTTTGCCACACGGCTATGCGCAATATCTCCAACGATTGTCACATGGATGCCTTCGAACTTTCCAAATTCTTGTTTAATCGTATATAGATCTAGTAAGCATTGAGATGGGTGTTGACCTGACCCATCTCCAGCATTAATAATGGCTAAGTTTAAACCTGACATCAATTCTTCATAAAACTGATCTTGTTCATGTCGAATGACTACAGCATCTACACCAATTGCTTCCAATGTTCTGACTGTATCATACATAGTCTCCCCTTTTAAGGTACTTGATGTACCCGCTTCAAAAGGTAATACATGAAGTCCTAGCTTTCGTTCGGCCATTTCAAAACTCATTTTTGTTCGTGTACTCGGTTCAAAGAACAAATTCACCACAGTAAATTGTTTATTAAATTCGTGAGATGGATTTTGCTGAAATTCTAAAGCTCGATTTAAAATAGTGTCAATTTCATTAATTTCTAACTCATTCATGTTTAATAGATGCTTCACTTTATAGCCTCCCTAGTTTGTAAAAGATCGTGTTCAAAAAGGAACCTATTCTTAGCGGACTATTTGAACACCTTCTAAAGAAAACCTCTCAACAATGTTGAGAGGTTTAAGGGGTAACCTAAGTAAAGATCCATTTTATAATGGAAATTTAACAGTTGGCTTCCCTTTACCTGCCTCTCTGGACTAGGTATTAAAAGGATTTATTTTCAATTTATTGTGTACTACCTTCTTCGATTTCTACTACTTCTTGAGGTCGGCCTGGCAATACAAGATTTAATATGACACCTACGATTGCAGCTAAAGCCATACCTTCGAGTTCAAACGTATCCGAAAAGTGAAGTTTAGCCCCACCAATTCCGATAACTAATATGATTGAAGATATTACCAAGTTTCGTTTATCTCCAAAGTCTATTTTGTTATCAACTAACATACGAAGACCTGAAGACGCAATGATCCCAAACAGCAAGATGGAAATCCCACCAAGTACAGCTGTAGGAATAGTAGCAATCAATGCCATGATCTTGCCGAAGAATGAGAATATTATGGCTAAAACAGCTGCGCCTGCAATTACGTATACACTATATACTCTCGTAATTGCAAGAACTCCGATGTTTTCTCCATACGTTGTTTTTGGTGGTCCACCTATAAGTCCACTTATGAAAGTTCCTAATCCATCACCTAGTAATGAACGATGCAAGCCGGGTTCCTTTATGTAATTTCGATTAACAATTTTCCCTAACACAAGTTGATGACCGATGTGTTCAGAAATGGTCACAATGGCAATAGGTACCATAAGACCAAGTAATGTTGGTGTAACGATAAATTCATAATCAATTCCTGGAAGTAAGAAATCCGGTGCGCTAATCCATTTTGCAGTTAATACCGTTGAAAAATCCACAATGCCGATGAATAAAGAATATATATACCCAACAATGATTCCGATAAGAATTGGCATTAAACTTAGCATACCTTTAAAGAATAATGTAGTTATAACAGCTGCCGCTAATGTGACAAGTGCCGCAGAAAAGTGCAACATGCTGTATTCTTTTACCCCATCTCCATTAAGGTCAAAGTTCATGGCAAGGTCGATTGCAACTGGTGACAACGCTAAACCTATGACAATAATGACTGGTGCTACAACAATTGGTGGTAATAATTTCATAATCCACTTATAACCTGTTTTCCAAATAACAAGTGACACGATGAAATACACAAGAGCAACAAACAAACTTCCTATCATTGCACTACCAATACCAGATATTTCAGTTATTGCAAGTATCGGTACAATAAATGCAAATGATGAGCCCAAGTAAGCTGGCACTTGAAATTTTGTTACAAACATGAAAATTAAAGTAGCTATTCCGCTTGTTAAAAGTGCGATAGCTGGACTTAAACCAACTAACTGTGGAACCAAGATAGTTGCACCGAACATGGCGAACATATGTTGAATACTTAATGTGGTTAGTTTTCCTGCTGATGGTTTATCGTGTATGTCTAAAACCGTTTGAGAATTCGTCATGTTGTTTTCCCCACTATCTACTATCTATTCTTGTATCGTTACACTATCTTCATGATCAGTTTCGAATAATCGTACGACTATTCGTTCAAGACTTGCAGTAGGAATGTTTTTCCCTACATAGTCTGCACGAATCGGCAGTTCTCTATGACCTCTATCAATTAAAACAGCTAATTGTATTTGGGCTGGTCGACCTAAGTCCATTACTGCGTCCATAGCCGCTCTTACTGTACGTCCTGTAAAGAGAACATCATCAATTAATATAACTTTTTGATCGGTTAGCACATGTTGAATATCAACTTGTTGAACTAGAGGTTCTTTATTATTGTTTTTCATTGATAAGTCATCTCTATAAAGTGTGATATCAAGTTCACCTGATTTAATTGACTTGCCTTCGATTTTTTCTATCTTTTCAGCTAAGCGCTTTGCTAAAAACGCTCCACGTGTTTTAATTCCAACTAAAATACAAGATTCAATTCCTTTATTACGTTCAATAATTTCATGTGCGATTCTCGTAAGCGCTCGATTTATGGCTTTTTCATCAAGAATATTTGCTTTTTCAACCATAATAGATTCTCCTTTTCCCCAAAATAAAAACCCTCTCGTCCAAAGTGGATGAGAGGGTGTGAATGTAGAAAATTAAGTCGTATTAAACCACACAGCATGTGCTTTTATACGTTTCACTTGTACCTTCTCAGCCTCTCTGGACTGTTTTTAAAGGTGTTCTATTAAATTTAGCTATATCAAGAAAACTAGTTCCAAGCATGAGATGCGCTCTTCACTTTTTATAAGTATAGATTTACTTTTCTTTGCTGTCAACGGTCGTTTTCATTTCCTCTAGCAAAGTCGTGAATTCTTCAGGTAGTGGAGCTTCGAATTCCAAGTACTCTTCAGTGCGCGGATGTATGAATCCAACAACACCAGCATGAAGTGCTTGTCCGTTAAATTCGATCGTTTTCTTCGGTCCGTATTTAGGGTCTCCAGCTAATGGGAAGCCAATGTATTTCATATGAACACGAATTTGATGAGTACGACCTGTTTCTAAACGACATTCAACTAACGTAAAGTTGCCAAAGCGTTCGATTACACGAAAATGAGTAATTGCATGTTTTCCTTTATCAATTACTGCCATACTCTGACGATCACGAGAATCGCGACCAATTGGTGCATCAATCGTTCCTTTATCGTGAGGAATATGACCATGAACTAAAGCTGTATATTTTCGAGTAACAGTCCTTTTCACCAGTTGATCCACTAATGAAACATGGGCTTTATCATTTTTCGCAACCATTAATAAGCCTGATGTATCTTTATCAATACGATGGACAATTCCTGGACGCAACACGCCATTGATGCCAGATAAATCTGTAACCTGATGCATTAAACCATTAACAAGCGTACCTGATGTATGACCAGGTGCAGGATGTACGACCATACCACGAGGTTTATTCACAACAAGGACATCTTCATCTTCATAAACGATCTCAAGATTTAAATCCTCTGCTTCAATATCTAATGGTTCAACGTCAGGAATAGTAACAGTTATAACATCATTTAGTTTTACTTTATAGTTTGGTTTTGCGGTTTCCCCATTGACTAAAACAGCACCATCTTTTAACCAAATTTGAATTTGGCTACGAGACCAATCTGCTTCAAGTGTAACGAGGGCTTTATCGATACGTTCACCTTTTTGTTCTTCTGAAATTGTATACGTAAAATCTTCCATTTATTCACCTTTTCTCTTTGCAGCTTTTTCTGCTTTTTCTTCTAAAAACAAACCGACCATGAGCATGACGACGCCAATGCTTAATGCTGCATCTGCTACGTTAAAAATCGGGAAATCATAGTTAATAACAGGGATGAGAACATCTATAAAGTCGACAACTTCACCGCGGAATAAACGATCCATAAAGTTCCCTATAGCGCCTCCAAGTAATACCATTAAACTAAGTTGAAATAATGGCTTTCCTTTTGCTTCTTTATGAAAGTAATACAAAATACCAATGATTACGATCACTGTGACGATTGTAAACAACCAAATTTGACCTTCCAACATTCCCCATGCTGCTCCACGATTACGATGTGATAGTAACGCAAATGTTGGCTCAGCTAATACAATTCGTTCACCTAGTTCCATATTTTTTACAACTAACCATTTTGTCCACTGATCAATTGCCACAATGACAATTGCAACTAAATAAAAAATATACACGCATGTTCCTCCATTACGCAAGCATCATAACTAGTTTACCACATAGTTCAAGCAATCAGAAAGAGCTGACCAAGAGGGCAGCTCCATTTATTATACGTAATACTTTTCAACCACGTCTGCACAGCGCGGACATAAAGTTGAATGTTTTTCATTTTCGCCTACTTTAGTTGAAAATGACCAGCATCTTTCACATTTTTCACCTTCAGCTTTTGTTACAACAACAGAAGCTACATGAAGATTTAACGCATCTGCAGGTGCATCTTCTTTTAGTCCTGCAAGCGAAAAGTCGGAAACAATAAAGAACTGTGCAAAATCAACTTTATTGGTATCAAAAGCATCTAATAATTCTTTTTTCACGTAAACCGTAACTTTAGCTTCCAGTGATTTACCGATTACTTTTGCATTTCGCGCTTCTTCTAATGCTTTTAAAACATCATCGCGTACGAGCATCAATTGTTGATACTTCGTACGAAGAGCTTCAAACGATTCATGAATTGTAGCTTCAGGGAAGTCAGTTAATTGAATGCTTTCTTCTGTTTCATGTGTCAAGAAGACCCAAAGTTCATCAGTCGTATGTGGCAAAATTGGTGTCATTACTTTTAATAATGAAATCAGCGTATCATACATCACAGTTTGCATAGCACGACGATGTAAATGATCATGTCCTTCAATATAGACAACATCTTTCGCAATATCTAGATAGAATGAACTTAAATCAGAAGAAACGAAATTATTGACTGCGTTATAAACACTAGCAAAGTCATATTTATCGTAAGATTTACGAACCGTTTCAATTAATTCTTGAAGTTTCATGTACATATATTGATCCACTTCACGTAAGTCTTCAAAGGCTACGCGATCTGTCTGAGGATTAAAATCTGATACTGTACCATGTAAGAAACGGCATGTATTACGGATTTTACGATACACTTCAGCAACTTGCTTAAAATTCGAGTCGGAAACACGTACATCAGCTGTATAGTCAACAGAAGCTACCCATAGACGAAGGATGTCTGCACCTAATTGATTCATAACTTTTGCAGGATCAATGACGTTGCCTATTGATTTACTCATCTTGCGTCCTTCACCATCTAGCGCAAATCCATGGCTTAGAAGTCCTTTATAAGGAGAGTGTCCATTAATTGCTACACTTGTTGTTAAAGATGAGTTAAACCACCCACGATATTGATCAGACCCTTCTAAGTAAAGATCTGCTGGGTACTCTAAATCTTCACGTTCATCTAGCACGGCTTGATGGGACGAACCTGAATCAAACCAAACATCCATAATATCCGTTTCTTTTGAGAAACGGCCATTTGGACTTCCTACATGTGTAAAACCTTCTGGTAACAAATCTTTTGCTTGTCGTTCAAACCAAACAGTTGACCCATGTTCACGGAACAGCTTGGATACATGAGCAATTGTTTCTTCCGTTAAGATTGGCTCTCCATCTTCTGCATAGAAAACAGGGATTGGAACACCCCATGCACGTTGTCGAGAGATACACCAATCTCCTCTATCACGTACCATATTAAAGAGACGTGTTTCGCCCCAGGCTGGTGTAAATGATGTATCTTTAATTGCTTGTAATAACTGGTCACGAAAGGCTTCGATTGATGCGAACCATTGAGCAGTAGCACGGAAAATGACCGGCTTTTTCGTACGCCAATCATGTGGTGCGGAGTGAGTGAAAAACGTTAATTTTACTAATGCTCCAGCTGCTTCTAATGCCTCTGTAATGACTTTATTCGCTTTATCATAGAATAACCCTTCAAACCCTGGTGCTTCAGCCGTCAATACGCCACGGTCATCCACTGGTGATAGTACTTCAAGACCATATGTTTTACCTACTTGGAAATCGTCTTCACCGTGTCCGGGAGCTGTATGAACGCATCCTGTACCACCCTCATTTGTCACATGTTCTCCTAACATCACTAGAGAATCACGATCATATAAAGGATGTTTTGCAACCATTCGATCCATTTGCTCGCCTTTGACAGTCTGAACAATTTCATAAGATTCCCATTCAAGCGTTGTCGCAACATTTTCTAGTAATCCCTTGGATACAAGGTAGCGAGTGCCGCTTACCTCAACGATTACATAATCAAATTCTGGATGTACGGAAATGCCTAAGTTAGCAGGAATTGTCCAAGGTGTAGTCGTCCAAATGATAATTTTTGTTCCTTCTGCAATTATCCCTTTACCATTTGTAACATCAAAGGTTACGTATATTGAAGGTGATTTCTTGTCTTGATATTCGATTTCAGCTTCAGCTAAAGCTGATTCACTTGAAGGAGACCAATACACTGGTTTTAAACCTTTGTAAATATAGCCTTTACGAGCCATCTCACCGAACACTTCAATTTGACGAGATTCATATGCAGGTTTTAACGTAATATAAGGATTCTCCCAATCCCCACGTACACCGAGTCTCTTGAATTGCTTGCGTTGACGATCAATTTGCTCATAAGCATACGTTTCACATAAGTTACGGAACTCCGCTATCGTCATTTCTTTACGATTAACACCCTTGTTTGCTAACGCTTGCTCGATTGGCAAACCATGTGTATCCCAACCTGGAACAAATGGTGCGTAGAATCCAGTCATCGACTTGTGACGTACAACCATATCTTTTAGTACTTTGTTTAATGCGTGACCCATGTGTAAGTCTCCGTTAGCATATGGAGGACCATCATGTAAAGTAAAACTTGGACGGCCTTTTGTACGGTCTAATACTTTTTTATATAAATTCATTTCATTCCATCGTTCTTGCATAACTGGTTCTCGTGTAGGTAACCCCCCACGCATTGGAAAATCTGTTTTAGGCATTAATAATGTATCTTTGTATTCCAACTAAAAAACCTCCTCAATTAATGGTTAAAGCCGAATTGCATGGCTATCTAAATTTTGTCGCAAAATTTACGGCTTAAAAATTTTTCGATACCTTCATTACCTAACTGAAATTGTCATTTGTGAAATTTAAACGATCATAACTCAAAAAAACTCCTCATCCCAATAAAGGGACGAGAAGTTTAGACTCGCTGTACCACCCTAATGGCAACATTTTTTGGTTGCCAGCTTAGATCACATTAACGGTGCGAAACCGAAATCACCTACAAAACCTAGTTCAGTGATTTAACTCAAGAGTGATTTTCTTTTGTTTGCAAAGTGTTCGAGCTTTCACCATCCTCGAATCGCTAAACTATGCCTACAAAATACTGTCTCTTTCAGCGTTTTATCAAATATTATTGCAATATGTAAATATTATAGGGAATGATTCCGAAATCGTCAAGTCATGCTTAATCCTCTTGTTTTGAATTCAATCCTTCTAATTCAGTAGTATCTATTTCATATTGCATCAAATGGTCCCAATCATCCGTGTTTATTAAATCAAGTTGTGCTTCCACCAACATTTTAAAACGGTTACGGAATACTTTTGATTGTTTTTTCAAGTCTTCAATTTCAAGCGCAATTCGACGTGCTTTCGTCAAAGATTCATTGACAATACGGTCAGCATTTTTCTCTGCTTCTTTAACTATTAATTTTGCTTCTTTTTGAGAGTTTCTGCGTAATTCTTCCGCAGCTTCTTGAGCAATAACAATTGACTTTTGTAGCGTCATTTCGATAGTAGTGAAATGGCCTATACGCTCAGTTGATGTTTTCAGTTTCTCTTCTAAATCTTGTTTATCTTTGATCAAAAGTTCGAAATCTTTTGTCACTTGTTCCAAAAACTCGTTAACCTCGTCTTCGCTGTAACCTCGGAATCCACGACCAAACTCTTTGTTATATATATCTAGTGGTGAAAGTGGCATTGTAAAAAATCTCTCCTTTATTACTTACATCGTTTCCAACTATTATACCTTTCATTGTCATCGTTTACAGCAATAATTCGAATTTCTTGAATTATTTTCACGATTTTGGCTCGATTCGACTAATTTGAAGTCGAATTTTGTCTTTTTTCGTGCGTCCTTCAATTAAACCAATTTTAATTCGTCCATATCCTCTAATAGATAATAGATCTGATTCATGTAGCTCAAATGCTGGTTGTTCGCGGACGGACCAATTCACTTTTACTTTCCCACTATGAATAAGCATCGAGGCTTTTTGTCTAGAGACATTAAATAATGAAGCTATTATGGTATCAATCCTCATCGAACTCACAGTATGAGATTCTTCTACCCACACATCACTATTTTCTATATATGGATGATCGAGCGGCAATTCTTCCACTTTTACTTTAGATTTACCAATCGAAGTAATATGCATGCTAACAAAATCCGCTACTTCTGATGCTACAGCAAATTCAATCCTATCATCATTTACACGAATATCACCAAATTTTGAACGATCAAGTCCTAGTGACATGAGTGTACCTAATACATCTGGATGCTCTAGTTTAATGAATTTTGATGGGTATTTAATTGAAAAAATAGTTATGCCATAGTCTTCGTTAGTTGCAACAAAGTAAGATGGTGATATAAGCATACGTTTTCGTTCAGCTTCAGAAAATTCGCCAAAAGCGGAAGTTAACACCTCGTCATTTTGTCCAATTAAAGAGTTGGCAATATATTGTTGTCTTGGATCTAAAAAATCTGTCAATTTCGGTGCATAGCGATCTTGGGTTTCTCGAACCCACCCACTAACTTGCTCAATAAATGGTTGTTCATCTTTGCGAAAATGTTGGAATACTTGTTCCATCTGTTGTTCTTCCTTTCAATGTTAAAAAAAGTCCCACAAATGTGAGACTAGATTTTATATATAAGATGTTAGTGAAAGCAATCCTGACTGGGCTAACCTTAAAACCAGTATACCCACAAGTGGTGATAAATCAATCATGCCAAGTGGTGGAATAAAGCGTCTAAATGGTTCTAAATATGGTTCGCAAATTTTTTCAAAAAGGCTACCAATACTCGATTCTTTTATACTCGGTACCCAGGACATAAAAATGTAGATAATGAGTAAAATCGAATATAGTCCAATTGCTTGATAAATAATGTTGATTATAAGATCCATATGAATTAGTTACACCTCAATTATTGTATATCATCATAAAAATAATCCGAAATCGCTCCATCTACTTCAACAGTATCAGGTGCACATAAGAAAATATCCGTACCAATACGTTGAATATCTCCGCCTAAAGCATACACGGTTCCACTTAAAAAATCCACAATACGGATTCCTTGATCTTTTTCTATACGTTGTAAATTTACAACAACAGCCCGCTTGTTTTTTAAATGCTCTGAAATATCTTGTGCTTCTGCATAAACACGTGGTTCAACTAATATTACTTTTGAAGATTTTTGTAGGTTTTGTAGACTTACTAGATTTGATGAATTTGAAGTTGAATTTGATTCTATTTGAAATCCTCTTCTTTCTTTTACAGTTTTACGAACTGTGGGTTGAGACGTTTGTTGAAATTCGTTTTTGTGGTTATTTGTTTTTGGAGCTTCATTTTCATCTTCTTCTTCCAAGTAAAAAAAGTTTTTAAATTTATTTTTCATACTCATATAACATCCTCACTTTCGTCTCCGACTAGTGCTGTACCAATTCGCACATATGTTGCACCTTCTTCTATTGCGATTTCAAAATCACTTGACATACCCATAGACAATTCTGTACACGGAGCATACGGATAATTGTTGCTAGCAATTTTTAACTGCATGTCTTTTAATGATTTAAACAAAGAACGAATGACTTCGTCTTTTGCAGTGTGCGGTGCCATTGTCATTAAGCCGATAACTCGTATTCGATTATGTTCATTTAATGATTCAATAAATGATTGTACATCTTTTAAATCTATGCCATGTTTCGCTTCTTCTCTTGAAACATTTACTTGAACGAAGCAATCAATTGTGTGATCCGCTCTTTTTTGAATCTCGTCAGCTAAACTAAGTCGGTCAAGTGAGTGCAATACAGATATCCTATTAATAACTTGTTTCACTTTTCTTGTTTGTAAAGAACCGATATAATGCCAACGTGCAGCTGTTGTAATTACAGCTTGTTTAGTTAGTAAGCCTTCTGGTCGATTTTCACCAAGATGATTTAGACCAGCTTGTAATACTTCTTCAGTACGTTCAATTGATACAGACTTTGTAACTGCTACAATATGAATATCCGAAATAGAACGATTGACACGTGTGCATGCTTGGTAAATTTGATTTTGTATTTGTTGAAGTTTATGATCAATTCGCATTTTTAAGAGTTCCTAACTTTTAAGTATCGGTTGTCTCTATATTGTACCAATCAAGCGTTAAATATTCAATTTTTATCCGGTTCTGAGCCTCGAGATTGCACGATAACTACATCTTTTCCTATGACTTTAATATCTGATAATCTGATTACAGTAGTTGGACGATTTCCAGAAAATAATTCCAACATTTTTTTAGGCTCTGCTAGGAAAAAAGATTCTATTACTCCTTTTTCTTTTGATATTCGTGCATCGTTAACATAACCGAGCATTTTTCCATCACTCGCTTCAATAAATTCTTTTTGTTGGATATCGGTAAATTTCAATTATTATTCTCCTTTTATACAGTTTATGTTTCATAAATGAAAAAAAGCTTTTATTCTTAAAAGGAATAAAAGCTTTTTTTCGTATTATTTTTTGCTAGCTACATATTCGCACTAAGAGAGGTGCTTCTCTTAACGTGAATCAATATTGTATTGTTCTTGAATGACACGAATAGCATGCTTCTCAAGTCTAGAAATTTGTGCTTGTGAAATACCTAATTCTTTAGCAATTTCAGTTTGAGTCTCTCCGTAATAATAACGCTTAGCCAATATTTTTTGTTCACGAATGTCTAACTTACTTATACTTTCTTTAATAAAAACATAACTCGACCAGTTTTCTTCGGATACTTGCTCATCTCGTAACTGATCAAGCATGAACACTGGATCTCCACCGTCATGGTATATTGGTTCTTGCAATGAGATAGGCTCTTGAATTGCATCTAAGGCAAATAAGATATCTTCACGAGGTATTTCGGTTAACGCTGAAAGTTGTTGTAAAGTTGGTTCATGTAAATTTTCTGTAATAAACTGTTCTTTTGCTCTCATCGACTTATAGGCAATATCACGCAACGATCTCGATACACGAACTGGATGATGATCACGTAAATGTCTTTTGATTTCCCCGATAATCATCGGGACTGCATACGTGGAAAACCTTACATTGTGTTTTAAATCAAAGTTTTCAATTGATTTTATTAAGCCTATACATCCTACCTGAAACAAGTCGTCTGCTTGTTCTCCTCTATAAGCAAATCGTTGAACTAAACTAAGGACTAATCGTAAATTCCCCATTACTAGTTCATCTTTTGCAAATTCATCACCACTTTGCAATCGTATAAAGGTTTGTGTCATCACTTCGTTTGATAAAACAGGTAGCTTTGATGTATCCACACCACATAATTCTACTTTTGTTCGTATCATACCTTTTCCTCCGAACTGTTCTACACTGTGATACTTTTAAGTGTGTCCGGCTCGAAGGAAAGTATGCGTAGTTTTATAACTCCAATTTCATCCATTATGAAGTCGGTTGGTTCAGCTCTAATCGTAAGTCATGTATTATTTTCTTTTCTAAACGAGATATATACGATTGTGAAATACCAAGCATATCTGCTACTTCTTTTTGAGTCATTTCTTCTTGGCCGTTTAAACCAAAACGACACTCCATAATGTATTTTTCACGTTTTTCTAATAAATTAATAGCCGAAAACATAAATTGTCGTTCGATTTTTTTCTCTACATCCTCTGTAATTATATGTTCATCTGTACCTAAAATATCAGACAGTAGTAATTCATTACCATCAGCATCTGAATTCAATGGTTCATCAAAAGATACCTCTGATTTCAATCGGCTCGTTTTTCGAAGATGCATCAAAATTTCATTTTCAATACAGCGTGAAGCATACGTAGCGAGTTTAATCTTTTTCTCTGGGTTAAAGGTTTCAATCGCTTTGATTAAACCAATTGAACCAATACTTATTAAATCTTCAATATTTGTGCCAGTGTTATCAAAACGTCTAGCAATATATACAACTAACCTCAAATTACGTTCTATCAATGTATCGCGAGCAATTAAATTTCCATTCATAAATGCTTCAATCGTTTTTGCTTCTTCTTCACGATTCATCGGATGTGGTAATGATTCACTACCACCAATATAATATGTTCCTTTGCTGCGCCATTTACTCCAAAATCCAATAAGTTTGTGCCAAATTCTGATTAACAAAACAATCGCCTCCCTGATTAGCTGAATAATGTTGAAGCATGCAAAATTACGTCTGATTGGTGTGGAAAATGTGTGCTGTTTTTTGTAAGAACAACATAACAAGGCCCCAAGGATTGCTCAGTAGTTGTTTTTAACCGAATATGATCCACTTTAATACCAATCGCCCAAGTTGACTGTTTCTGGACAGTTTGAAGTCTTATTAAGCGTAATTGAGACCGAAATGGCAATGGAATATCTTGAAACTCTTCAGTTGAATTTCCTTCGAACGAATGTAAATAATTCCATAATTCTAAAGGGATGAAAGATTTCATTTTTTCAGCAGATATAAAGTGAACAGGTTTACCGGATAATGGTTCAATACAAAGGTTTCCAGTGTCCGAGTATGAGGTAAGTTGAAATTCTTTTTGAAATAAGCTAATCGTCACCTGACCCATATAAGAATCTTTAATTGCGGTTAAATTAATACGAAACCAATTCTTTTTAACCCCTGATAAACTAAAAACTAAAACACTTCCGGCAATCACTACGAATACATACCAACTGGCATTTGCTAAGAGCGGTTGAATTACTGTTAATAGACCACCAGCAAACAAAGCACCAATCAATATGTTTGCGGCTGCAAGTAACCAATTTGACCGATTCAACCCAAATGCAATTGTTGTCATAAAAATAAATGTAACCACAATTGAAAAGAAATTCCCTCCAAACAAGACAATACTTACTCCACCTAAAAAAGCACTGATCCATAAACGCCAAGATTTTTGATGAAATGAACCCATTTTGTTTGAAAAAGAAAGCAATGAAAAATTAATCAAAGTATTAATCGAAATCAAAACTTCAGCATACATTTTCTCACCTCCTATAATTACGGTAACACTTATCCATTGCAAAACCTGTCATTTCTTGTATCATTATTGAAAAAATCTACGACAAAAAAGCCCATCTCTAGAAGCGTTTCAGCTACTAGAAATGGGCTTATTAATACAATCCACGTTCACTTTCCAGTGTTAGAGCCGAGCTAAAATCGTCTACTACACTGTGTTATGAACTAGTTCCTTTTTTGACGGTTACGTAAGAACGTAGGGATGTCTAATGTTTCCTCATGCTGTGGAGTTTGTTGCTCTCTTCGAGTTGGTTCTTGTTGTTGATATGAAGGAGCTTCTTCACGTCTTGGTTCACGAGTTGGTGCTTGTTGTTGTTGCTGTGGAGCCGCTTGTTGAGAACGACCTGCACCAAATCCGCTACTTCGAGTAGGACGTGGTGTGGGTACAACATCGTTGAAACCGGTGGCAATTACTGTCACAATAATTTCATCTTTTAAATTATCATTTATTACAGAACCAAAAATCATGTTTACATCTTCATCAGATGCTGAAGCAACAATGTCAGCAGCTTCTTGAACTTCAAATAAACTTAAGTTTGACCCACCAGTGATATTCATTAAGACCCCTTTTGCCCCGTCAATTGACGTTTCAAGAAGTGGACTTGAAATAGCTTTTTTCGCAGCTTCAGCAGCTCGGTTTTCACCAGTTGAAATACCAATACCCATAAGTGCTGACCCTTTGTTTGACATGATTGTTTTCACATCAGCAAAGTCTAAGTTAATTAGTCCAGGTACTGCAATTAAATCTGAAATACCTTGAACACCTTGACGAAGTACATTATCCGCTTCGCGGAATGCTTCTAACATAGGCGTATTTTTATCGACAATTTCAAGTAATCGATCATTTGGAATGACGATTAATGTATCAATTGCTTCTTTCATAGCTGTAATACCAGTCATTGCTTGGGTCGAGCGTTTACGACCTTCAAAAGTGAATGGACGAGTAACTACACCAACTGTTAAAGCTCCAATCTCACGTGCGATTTGAGCGATTACAGGTGCAGCGCCAGTTCCAGTTCCGCCACCCATACCAGCAGTTACGAATACCATGTCAGCCCCGCGTAAAGCTTCTTCAATTTGTTCTTTACTTTCTTCAGCTGCTTTTTTACCAACCTCGGGATTTGCTCCAGCTCCAAGTCCACGTGTTAATTTTGCACCTATTTGTAACTTCACTGGTGATTTTGATAAATTCAATGCTTGTGCATCTGTATTTACTGCAATAAATTCTACACCTTTTACGCCGTGTTCAATCATACGGTTCACAGCGTTATTTCCGCCACCACCAACACCAATTACTTTGATAACGGCAAGTTGATCTAAACTTGTATCAAACTCTAACATCGCATTTCCTCCTTAAATCACAAATAGTCATTACATGTATTATTCAAAAAACTTATCGAGGAACTTTCGAGCTTTCCCCATTACACTTTCTTTGTCTTCATCTTTTGGATTACTTTGCTTTTGTTTTTTAGGTGTTGCTGTACTTTGTTCAGCTTTTTTTGATTGACCTAGCGCATTCCCACCTAAGCGGTTAAAGAATTGATCTTCCTTATGAGCGTAACGTATTAAGCCAACCGCTGTCGCGTATCCAGGCTCACGTACACCTATATACTCCGGAGTGTAAAGTCTCACACGAGTTTGTAAAATATGGCGAGCTAATTGTGAAAGTCCCTCTAACTTTGCAACTCCACCAGTAATAACTACTCCACCAGGTAAATCTTGAATACCCATACGATAGAATTCTTCTAATACTAATTCAAACAACTCTTCTAAACGAACACCTATAATTTCAGATATATATCTCTGACTATACTGTTCTTTTATATCTGCACCAATTACAGGAACTTCAAACAATTCATCGTCAGATGCATCGTCGTAAAAGGCGTGTCCATATTGATGTTTAATTTTTTCAGCTTGCTCTGTTGGTGTTTTCAAGACAATAGATAAGTCTTTTGTCAAATGATCTCCGCCGACAGGCAACACGGAAATATTTGTTAAATGACCGTCTTGGAAAATACCAATTGTTGTTGAACCTCCACCAATATCAATAAATGCAGTACCATGATTTTTTTCATCTTCTGATAAGGCAAAATATCCAGAAGCTAGAGGTTGCATATAAATTTCACGAATTTGAAGACCTGCCCGCTCAACACAACGCAAAACATTATGTAAGATTGTTTTTGATGTCGTCAACATCGTTCCATCCATTTCTAAGCGGATACCAATCATGCCACGTGGATCTTTAATTTCATCTAAATGATCCACAATAAATTGTTTTGGCACCAGATTAACTAATTCTCTTTCGGGTGGGATTGACATTACTTGAGCTGAATCTATTACTCTTTCTAAATCTTCATCGGTAATTTCACGATTCTCACTATTTACTGCCACCACGCCTTTTACATGTTGCAACATGGCTTGATTAGCAGGTATTCCTAATACTACTTCGTTTATAGACATTCCGATCATTCGTTCAGCTTGATCAATAGCTTTTTTTATTGACTGCACGGTTGCATCTATATCAACAATTGCACCTTTACGAATCCCATTTGACTTTACATTTCCTACGCCAATCACATTTAAAGTTCCGTTCGCCATTTCTCCGATAAGGACTTTAACTGATGAAGAACCAATATCAAGAGAAACATATAATTCTGTCTGATTCAATCCGAGGCACCTCCTTCAACAACTCTTTAATCATCATTCTATTGCATTCTATCAAGCTTGTCTAAGTAAAATCATTAAAAGTTGTAAATTTTCCTTCTATTCGACTGTTTTTTAGTCAATAGTCCCTTTTCTTTCCGTCCATTTTGTTAACAAGATCCGTCTAATAACTGCTATATTTTGGAATAGACGTACACCGAATGCAAAAATTGCGGCTAAATACAAGTCAACGCCTAAGTGAACACCCAGAAAAGCTAGTCCTGCTGCAAGTGCTATATTAAAGAAAAATCCCGAAACAAATACTTTATCGTCATAAACATGTTGTAGTTGAGCGCGTATCCCTCCAAACAAAGTGTCTAGTGCTGCTAGGACCGCAATAGATAAATAGTTTTCATACACAGAAGGGATTTGAATATCAGTTAGTAATCCAAGTGATATCCCCAAGATTAAGCCAAGTAATGGTAGCCACATAAATTAGTCCCCTTCCAATGTATTTTTTAAGTAATTATTTTTAAAATTTTGATCGAATGCAGGAATTTTAATTTGATTTTGTGGTTCACCTATCGTTAAGTATAAATTATCAATAAAAAAGTCATCCATAATCATAGAAGATTGCAAATAATTGTAAAGCTTCTCTGCGTCTTCTGAGTTGTCTGTTCCGATTAGAATCTTAAAAGGTGGCGTTCGCACGTTAATACTATTGACAGTTGTTTGTCCATTGATATCTCGAATGGGCGAAGACTGGATAATTCGTTTGCCGTCAATTGAAACATAGTGTCCATTGAAGCGATTAATTTCATTTAATAAACGAACAAGTAAATCTGGTGAAATACTCGTTACACTTTGACCAAATGCGACTGCTTCTAACGATGGTTCAATGATTAACTCTAACCCCGGACCAGTTACTTCGGTTAACCCAGCTTTTTCTCTTAACGTTGCCAGTGTATCATTTAATGCTCGTGCAGGACTCTCAGATTGTAAGTTGTCGTATTTCGTAATCGTTACGTTGATGTCACGAATTTTAGACAGCAACTCGGAGTGCAACTTTTTTTCAGTTGAAAGTTCTTGTCTGATTTCCCAAATATCACGAGTATCTCGTGATTCGGGTTTTTGTACAGTGTTGTACTGAACAGCAATCATAAAGCCAACAATTAATAAGATAAACGTGAAGCGGGCATAAACACCTAGTTTCATTGAGCCGCTCCTTCCTTCCAAGTGCCAACTATGTAACTGCCATGGAATATGTCTAGTTCCAAGCGCCAGCTCAACCCTAAGC
>NZ_AMGD01000038.1:0-16022 GCF_000297555.1 Paenisporosarcina sp. TG-14 | reverse complement strand
CTCATTTCGATGGCTGTAATCACTCGGCTTCAACCTTCATGCGCACAAGATTTTGGATTGCTAGAGAATATATCTTACTGCTCAGAAAAGAAGCCGCCAAAGATGGCGGCTTCTTGCTAATTTAAAAAGAATTATTCCGTATTATTTGAAAGAAGTGTTTCCCAGACTATGTAAATATGCAAAATGAGAGCTTGAAACTTGCAAACTAATCGGTAGCAGATAACGATTTTAGTAGTTGTGCAATCAGCGATGCTTGGCAAACTAGGATATCCGCTACGCCTGATCACGTGGGGTAGTTCGTTAAAGAAGCACCGATCGAGGATCGGTTGGTTCCTGCAGAGGACCAAATTCTTGAAATGCTGGTAAATAAGCATAGTGGGACGATGGATTGCGTCGAATGGTCTGAGAAGGTTAAAGAAGCTTTGTAGCAGTTAAAGCCGCTTTAACAGCAACTCATTTAATTTTTGTTTCGAACGGTGTTCGCTGGATGAGGTAGTCATTCACTTGGAGTTTCGAAAGCGTACGACAAGAAAAGAGAACGTACAAACTGAAAGAAATGATGACAAAGTAATAGTAGCGATAGTATATTGTAATGCCCATCTATCAAATAGGTGGGCATTATTTGACGCTTACTTTAAAAGAAGCTTTAATAGTTTCAGTTGTTTTAACTTACTTAACATCACGGTCAACTGTATGCCTTTAGGTAAATCTCTGTTGAAAAAAGTTACATACTCCAATGACTTTGCTATCATTGGTAATGATAAAATTTCATTGAATTTTAACTCAGTTTTAACTGGTTCTAGTATAGCAGCATTCGAAAGTATCATCGGGAGTTGATGACTGACTATATATTTATATAAATCATCCAATGCTCTGTTATCAAAATTAAAACGCTCGTAAAAAATAATTTTTTCTTGGTATTGTCTTATGAGATTTTCTTCTAAGTATGATTTACCTTTTTTTGAAGTAAGACTATCCGGTGTATCCCTGTAATAATATAATTCCTCATTGATTACAAATATACCATTCGAATGGTAAAAGGCGTAAAGATTAAATATAGTGTCTTCAGCAAATCTAACTTTTGCGTTAAAATATATTCCTTCTACTAATAACATACTCCGTTTATAAATGTTCCTACACGCAAACCAAACAAACTTAGTTTCATGAGCTATAACCATTAAATCTATTTTCATATCTATATCTAGGAACAACCTTGATTTTATAGGAAATGGGTGTTTAGATAATATATTGTTATCTTCATCACATTTATTGTATCCACAAGACACAATGTCCACCTGCTGTTCTTGACTTGCTAAATACATTTTTTCAAACATATCTTCTACTACAAAATCATCAGAATCAACAAAACCTACATATTCACCATTAGCTGCTTTTATTCCCGTATTTCGTGTTGCAGAAGGACCACAATTTTTCTCTTGATAAATCACTATTATCCTAGTATCAAGCAATGCATACTTTTCAATGATTTCCTTGCTGTTATCAGTTGATGCATCATCAACTAATAATATTTCTATATCTTTCAAAGTCTGCTTTATCAGACTTTCTACACAATTTTCTAAATATTTTTCCGTATTATAAATAGGGACAATAATACTCACAAGTGGCGACATATTCAAGTCTCCTTTTTTGTAGCTTCTAATTTTATCTATACATATTATTATCTTTAGTATCAAATAAAGATTCATTAATTAAATTTTTGAAGTATTAGATTTTTTATCGAAGTTGCCAAATATATATATTCAACAGTCTTTATAAACACCGCTATAAAAATAACACTTATAACACTTATACAAATCAATATCATAAATAAAAAAGATAGAATAGTTACTTCGTGAATAAAGCTAAATAAATACTGTATTAAAACTATATTTAACATAGCTACTAATAAATACTTAACCCATAGAAAATAGTAGGATATAACTCCTTTTTTCAATCCATGTTTATAAACAATAAGCGGATCAAACCACACATTTGTAATTATTCTAGTTATTGAAGTTGCTACTAACACTCCGAATAAACCCCAAAATCGCACTAAATAAATGGATAGAATTAAGTTTATTACTGCAGATACCGCCGGTCGATATTTTCCATGTACAAATAAACCCATTGTAGATCTGAAAGTCCAAATAGAATTCATCATTCCAAAAATATACCAGTTTAATGAAACTATAAAGACTATATCCATACCTAAAATGTATTCTTTTCCTATCCATAATTCAATAAAAGGATTTAATAAAGAGACTAGACATATAAAAGAAAAACCATATATGATAAAATTGGCAAATGTAATAGTTTTTAATAAAAATTCTTGCCTCTCTCCATTTTCTTTTACTATAAAATTCCCCACACTGGCGGTTATGGCATTTGTAAATTGTAAAACAACCATTGCTACTGACCCTAAAATTAAAGTGTAATTCGAAAGTTTTCCTACCGCTGCAACACCAATGTATGCAGCGATGATAATATTATCCATTCCATCCATTACAGTACTTCCAAGCTTATAAATTACAAGAGCCTTTACATTTGTCCAAATATTCTTCTTATCCGATGCGTCTAAACGTTCTTTTTTATACTTTTTTAAATATGGGTAAAGATGCTTTGCTTTAATAGAAATGACTATATTTTCAAGTAAAGTACTTACTATTTGAATACCAAGATATAAGATAAAATCTTGCGTTAATACAAGAATTACTATTTGTAGAACTGCTCTAAAAATATTAGTATATAATTTAACTTTTGATACAATATATTCTTTCTGATGGGCAGTTATTATGGAACGACTATATGCAAAAAAATAAGAGACAACTGTATTAAGTAAGAATAAAAGATAAATGAACGTAAGTTTATCAACATTAGGAGTCTCTTTTATCATGTTATCTAAAAATGGCACTAACAATAATCCTAGTCCAGCTACTGTCAAACCAATAAATATATATACTTTTTTATAAAGATTCATTAAAGCCGCTATTTTCCGTTTATTTTCTTCAGCTACAGGTTTATACATGCTATAAATCATAGCACTACCAAAACCTAATTCGGCCAAAGATAATAACGTAAGGATGTTAGTAAATAGTCCATTTACTCCAAGGTATTCAATTGATAAATAGTGTATAAATACCGTTCTTACTCCAAAGTTCAATAAAACTATTAATACTTGTGATATCATTCCAAAGACAGTATTTCTAAGTGAGTTGGCTGTTCGGCTATTCTTGTTCTCCATATTTAAAAAGCCCTCAAATCTTAATGCAAACTATAACTCTTGTTTAGTTGAAATTAGCCCTCATTAATTACATAGTGTTATTCGAAGGAAGATTCAATCTCTCCCGCAACTGCATTTCTTAAAATTCTGTATTTATCTTTCAAGTTCAATGCATTTTTATTATCAGCTTTAAATTTCTTTAAATTACTCATGGTTCTAATAATTTCGCTAGCATCAAATTTTTCTATGAATTTAATAAATTCGAGCTCACTTAGCCATTCATTATATGTTCCTATTATTTTTTGGTTGCTATTTGGCAAAACGACGCAAGGAGTTTTTGTTATCGCGCAAAAAATCATGCAATGTAATCTATCAGTTATAACAACTTCAGATTCTCTTAATAGTTTCCAAAAGTCCTCAAGAGTCTTTTCGAAATTCTGCGGGGAAGATTGCTCCATAGTGATATTAACTGTATCAGTTATAATTACATCATTGAATGAACTTTTAATTGATTTTAGCAGATCAATTTTTTGAATTTGTGTCAGATGTGATTCCATATCGTTTCTAACACAATAAATAACTCCTTTTCTTTCAAGTTCAGGAGTCACATTATCAAGAGACATAACAATATCGGGACAATACTCTACTTTATTTCTTGGGAAATTTGCCTTCATTTTCTCATAAGAGTTTTTCTCACGAGCAAACAACTTTAAATTTTTATGTTTTGAATAGGTTCGCACTGTTTTCTTTAAACGTTTCTTTCCATAATCCGTGGTAGAAAAGGTAATAGTTTGAGGGAATGAAATAATTCTATTATTCGGGAAACTTTTAATGATAAACCTACGAGCATCTTCTAAAGAAGTGTAAGATTCATCCATATTCCCCCCGCCAACTGTTGTAATAATATCATCTCTAGAGCATACACTTTTCAAAGCTTTCATTTTTGAATAAGTCCAGGTACTAGGGAAAAGCACAATTTCATAATCAGGGAAGTTATTTTGTAAAAACTTTTTTTGCGCATATGTAATGGCCATATCCCCCAGATTCTGATAAAACCCTCCGAGTCCAACTACAATTTTCTTCTTACCTCTATACTTTTCTAAATCTACGTCAAAACTTGGTTTGAATTTTGAAATAATTTGACCTTTTATTGTTTCTGGAATTATATTTTTTATTTTCCTCATCATTCTATAAATACACCTCAGTTTAAACATTTTTATTTTATCCTAAATTTAGTGCATTTATCTTTAATTTTCATATCCATTTGGATTTTTCTCTTGCCATCTCCAAGCATCTCTACACATATCTTCTAATGTTTTTTCTGCTTTCCAGCCAAGGCTTTTGATGGCTGAATAACATTCTGCTGCTTCACCAGATCGTCTTTCAACAATTTCATATGGTATTTTAGTATTGTTTATTCGCTGAAAAGTTTCAATAACTTTTAATACACTATATCCTTTGCCTGTCCCTAAATTAAATGCTGCAATTCTATTGATAAATTGAAGATTTTCTAAAGCTTTTAAATGACCATTCGCTAAGTCCACTACATGGATATAATCCCTGACACTTGTCCCATCTCCGGTCTGATAATCTCCACCAAATACATTGACTTGACTTCGTTTCCCCACTGAAACTTGCGTAATGTAAGGAATAAAACTATTAAGTATTCCGTTTGGATCTTCTCCGATAAGTTGTTATGAAAGATGTCACTTTTTTATTTTAATTTTAGGAATAATTAGATTTCTTTAAAAATAATTATATGGTTTTTATTTGAATATTAAGGACAAACTCAAAATTCTTATTATTTCTTTATATATATTAGCAACAATAAGTTAGTCTGTTTTAATTGCATTAATCTTTGTATTATCATATCTTTTATTGAAACTACTTTTAGGTGTCTAAGCATTTTTCTTACTTCAGGATTTTCTAATAGTTTATTAATATATCTTTTTTTTTGTTCTAAGTTATAATCACCAGTAGTACTAAGCATCCTTACTGTCGATTTCATAACCATGAAATCCATGAATGAAATTATACTTTCAATCTTAGAATCTTTTACCTTCCATTCTAATAACAATTCTTTAACAGCGTTAGAAGCTTGACTCTTTAGTTCATAGTAATTCTCATAAAATTTTGTTCCCAGTGTTACTCTTGGTCGTTGCATATAATGCAATAGGGGTTCTTCTAAGAAAGCGATCCGATTACTTAAAGCGAGAGCAGGAGAGTTAAATACTATATCTTCAACTAGTGATAACCCTTTTGTGAAATTTAAATCGTTTTCTTTTAATAGTTTTGTCTTGTATAATTTGTTCCATGCATAACCCAAATCTCCAATAAAATTTTGGTTTATCTTAATATGTTTAAATTGTTCTTTGTCATAAAGGGCATGAGGTTGTGAATGAATTTCAGATTTATAAAGTTCATCATTTCCATCAACGAAATCGACATAAAATCCCCATTGTACAATATCGCTATCAGAAGTTTTTGCGATTTTTAACGCTTTTTCAATCATATTAATTTCGGCATAATCATCCCCGTCGAAAAAAACAATATATTCTCCTCTAGCTATATTAAGACCCACATTCCTAGCATCAGATAAACCGCCATTTTCTTTATGTACAACTCTTATTCTTTTGTCTTTCTTTTCGTACTCATCACATATCTCAGGACAGTTATCCGGCGAACCATCATCAACTAAAATAACTTCTAAATCTGTATAAGTTTGATTTATTATTGAATCAACACATTTGCAGATATACTTTTCAACATTATATATCGGTATAATAATAGAAACTATTAAATTACCCATTTTATTAACACCTACAATCTTGTACTTTTTTTGAATCAAAATACTCCCAAAAAAAATCATTTTCTATCTAATAGTTCCTCTACCTCACCGACTGTTTTCTCAGTACTAAATAACTCTCTCCTTTCTTTTACTTTTAGTTTATAATGTTCTAATAATTTGGGTTCTGTTAAGATTCGTTTTAAACCTTTATAGAGAGCCTCTTCACTATTTTCTGTTATTAAACCATATTCACTATTAGACCCCATCATTTCTTCCATACCAGAACAAAGTGTCGTGACTACAGGTGTACCTAAAATTAAAGATTCTGAAACGGCGGTACTATATCCTTCTTCGTAAGAAGAACAAACAAAAATATCTGAGTTTCTTACATATTTATAGGGGTTATCTTTAAAGCCCATAATAGTCACATGATCATCTAAATTAAATTTTTGAATTGTTTCGTAATACTTGTTTTCTAGTTCGCCTTTTCCTATTAAATAAAGATGAATATTAATATTTTCATTAATTAATGTGTGCATGATTTTTAATAACCTAATATAACCTTTTTGTTTAATGAACCTTCCCACAGAAATTAGGTTAATTTTATTACTATCAAATTCTATCTCGTTAATCTTTTCTTTTGATTTATTAATAATATGAGTTGTATCTACCGTGTTGTACTTAACGATCAAATTCCCTTTTATTTCGTTAAAAGTATTTTCAAATGCAATACGTGCGGTATTTGATACAAAAACAGTTGTTTCAAATTTGTTATAAGTTTTAACAGCCTCTTTTAGACTTCTATAAGATTGTGTCACAGTTTTCTGATTATTAATTTCTGTATGGATCCAATTTATTAACCTTGTTTTGTGCTTTGGACTTCCACTTAATATCCTCGTTGTTGGTCCTTCTAAATAAGAAATTATAATATCATATTCTTCTTTTATCATCAGTCTATACAACAACTTTGGTGATAAAAGTTTTAGTATATGAATATTGCCTTTAAATAACTTCTTAAAATAATAACGATACTTTATATCATTGTTTAAATACTTTTTATTAATACCACTATCGAACATCGAAAACAAAGTGATTTCATATTTATTTTCATCTAAATTATTTAACAACGTAACTAATACTTTTTCTGCTCCTCCACCGCCTAAAGTTGGAATCGCAAATAATATTTTTTTTTTCAATAATACCTACCCCTTAATGATTTATAAACTATCAATTTATATACATAGATTTAGACAAGGGTCCTATTAACTCTTTATTTATATATAAAAAATAACTTGAATAAATATTCGATAAACTGTCAAAATAGAAAAAAACAATATAACAAACTATTGCCATAAAACCTACCAGCACTCTTAATTTTTTATCAAAGCAATAATAAATAATAGCTGGAATTAGAATTAAGTTATATAAACCAAAATAAATACCTATTCTGGCAAAAATCCAACTATACGATGCAATTAGTAGTGTTAAAAAATTTAATAAGGAAAAATTCATTATAATATTATAGCTTGTCACATTTTCAGCTAGTTTCTTTCTATATATAAATCCTAAAACTACAGGTACTGCCGAAACTGCAATCCTCAGTATACTTGCACCTTTATATGAGTCTAATGTATCAGCATACCCACCATATTGAGTACTATCTAGCATTATAGAAAACATTCCAAAAAATCTTTCAAAACCAAATAAAAATATTAATACCAAAAATACCAGGAATAATATATTTTTTGACCATGCATCTTGTCTTACAATAAAATAAATAGGTATCATAATAAGAACAGAACTATGAATAGTTGACATAAGAAGAACAAGAATGATAAAATTCCATTTCATATTTTTTATTATGAAACTAGTGGCAGCAAATATTACTGCTGCTACCATATACTGTCTCAGTCCGTTCATAGTGGCAATATAAGTTCCACCAGCAATGAATAAAAATATAGCAAATGTTAATGGACGAGCGTATTTGTATAAAGTCACCATGATAAGAGAAATACTCACTATGGATGTGAAAATTAGCACAAATTGCGGATGTGTAGATAACTTTTGTAGTATAAACTGTATTAATGTGTAGCCCCAATCTTTATTTGAAAATATTGTATTAAAATCGTTTTTTATTGTATATGAATACATATAGTATCCAGTATCACCTATACTGGATCTTAAACCAGAAATTAAAGTTAATAAAATCACTACAAATGAAAATAATATCTTATTTGGTTTATTGATTTTTACTGTAAGACCATTTTGATCAATTAAAAGTTTCGATGTTCCGTAGAATTCCGAAACTAGTGTTAGCGTCGTAACAATGAGTATCATGCTCCAAATAATAATCATTTACATTTCCTTTCTAATTCGTTTAAATGTTAGTTAGTTAAATACAAATTCTACTTTTTAGTATTTGTATTTAATTAGCTAATTTTTTCTTGTGTAAATGAATATATAGTTTTTGGGGCAATAATCCAACAACAATAGGTCGTAAAATATAAAAATAATTCCGGAATGGCAAATTCAACTTCTTTACTATTAAATATTTAACATATGAATCATTTAATCTAAATTTAAAACTCCTTCTTTGTGCTGCATTTTTATCATCTCTCATTTTATACAGTGGTTGTTGAATATTGTATCCTCTAAAGCCTTTAGAGTACATTTTTGTCCATAAATGGTAGTCTTCAACTCGTAACAATTTTCTATTCACTGTATAACCGTTTACCGCTATATAAGCTTCTCGCTTCACCATACATGGCGCATGTGCAAAGGGGGTACCATAAATTAAATCCTGTGGTTGCGGTTCAATTTTAGGTTTACTTATTCCCCAGTCTCCTGATTCATCAAAATAGATCATGGCTGTACTGACAATTTCAACATTTGGATTGTCTTTCAAGAATTTCAATTGTATTTCAAATCGAGTGGGTAAAGAAATGTCGTCCCCATCCATTCGAGCAATGTACATACCTTTTGCACATTGTAAACATCTATTAAGAGTATGATTTAATCCCATGTTCTGAAGATTTTTTAGTAATACAAATTTTTCTGGATTATTTACTAAAAATCGTTTTGCCACTTCATATGTGTTGTCTTTTGAGCCATCATCGCACATAATAACTTCAAAATCTTGAAAAGTTTGATTTAATAACGAGTCTAAACTTTCTTCCAATGTAGTTTCACAATTATATATACCCATTATTACGGTAATCTTTGGATTAATCATTTTTAACACCTTTTTTCTTAAATGGTTTGTGATAATATTCAAATATATTTTGTTAAGTCTCATAATAAATATGAAAAATTATTATATTACTTTTATCAAATTCTAATTTTATTTTAAGTTATATAATTCTGATAAATTTCTGAATTTTTATCTATAGCATTTTCAACGCTATAAATATTTACTGATTCTTGGTTGTTTCTTCCCATCTTATTTCTAAGTAATTTATCCTCTTGCAACTTTTTTATAGCTTTAGCAAAAGATTTTATATCCGTTGGATTGCAGGTAAAACCAGTTTCACCATTAACTGAATAATCGACTATCCCATGAATATTTGAAGTGATAATCGGCAAGCCTGTAGCCATTGCCTCTAACGCTGCCATCCCCAATCCTTCTCGTTTTGATGGAAATACAAATATGTCTGAAATCTTGCAAAGCTCATCTATATCAGTTCGGAAACCTAATAAGGATACTTGCTTTTCTAAGCCTAGATCTATTATTAACTTTATTAAATAGCTTTCTAAAGGTCCTTGTCCACATAGGATATAATAAATATTTGAATTTTTTAATTTTGCGATAGCTCTAATTATAGTTTCATGGTTTTTATTCTTATTAAGTTCACCTACAGATAGTGCCACAAAAGCATCTAGTGGAATAGATAATTCTTTACGTTTTTCTGAATTATTTACAGATACATTAATAAACCTTTTTGTGTTGAGCCCTACTCCGGGAACATATTCTACTCGTTTTGAATCAAACGATTTCCTTGCTCTCCTGTAGTCTTCTTTATTTATTGTTATAAGAACATCAGTATATTTCGATAGGTAACGTTCTAGAGGATAATATATAACCCAGTTTTTAATCGGTGCCCCTTTATAAAAATGAAAGCCATGTGCAGTATATATAACTATCACACTCATTTTTCTACAAGCAAGTCTTACACAGGCAGAAGCTATAGGAGTGTGTGTATGAACCAAATCATAATTTTCATTTTCTATTAGTTTTTTCAACATTTTAAATGCATTATAATTTTTTTTATTTAAAGGAGACCTTTGAAACTCTATATTATGGACTGCGCAACCAAGTTCAAGTACTTCCGGATTCAATTCTTGAACACTATTAAAAGCTAAATCCACTTGATGTCCCTGGTCAATTAGCAATTTTATATGTGGAATTAAAAATGCGTTTACTGTATTTGATATTGTAGTAACATATAATACTTTCAATTATTACTCTCCAGTCGCATACTTATTTATATCACTCTAACTTCCGTGCCGGAATCCCAACATAAATACCTATTTCAGATATATCTTTAATTACCACAGCACCTGCACCAACTTTGCAGCCGCTAGCAATTTTTACATTATTACTCACTATGCTACCTATTCCTAACCACGATCCTTGGCCAACTGTCACTGTACCTGCTAAATGTGTACCAGGTGATACATGAACATAATTTCCAATTAAATTGTCATGGTCTAACGAAGCACCAGTATTAATAATGCAACCTTTACCAATCTCGGTACAGCAGTTAATAACAACTCCTGCCATAACAACCGTTCCACCTGCTATCTCGACATGCTTTCCAATTACAGCATTAGGATGAATTAAAATAGGTATACTTGCACCTTCTGTTTCTAGCTTATCTTGAATTTTTTCTCTCATAGAATTATTACCAACACCTACAAAAACATCCCAATTATCTAGATATTTAAAAACATCGTTAATTGTCCCTATAACTTCTTTTCCCAATGATGATTTGATATTTTGATCATCATCTAAAAAAGCAATACTCGGCCATTTATTCATTTTCAAAGCAATGTCCGCAACCACTTTTCCGTGTCCACTAGCACCGATTATGAGAAGTTTTTCTTTCATATCTCTACTCTTTTCTTTTCAGTTCCTCTAAAAGGTTCCATCGTTGCATTAGTCTCCGAATTAATACCTTCTCTTATAAAAACCTTTTTAATAGTAAGTAAAATAATGTTCCAATCTCCACTAAAGCTTACATTGTCTACATATTTTACATCCCTATTAAATTTATCTTCCCAACTGATAGAATTCCTTCCACTTACCTGTGCTAAGCCAGATAAACCAGGCCTCACTTCATGACGTCGCTTTTGGTGATTATTATAAAGAGGAAGATATTGCACCAGCAAAGGCCTTGGTCCCACAATCGCCATATCACCTTTTAATATATTAAACAATCCCGGTAATTCATCCAATGAAGTAGAACGCAGGAAACTTCCAAACTTCGTTAGTCTAACACTGTCAGGTAATAACTCCCCTTTATCGTCTTTCCCCTGTGTCATTGTTCGAAACTTATACATCATAAAAATCTCTTCATTCACCCCAGGCCTCTCTTGCTTAAAAAACACTGGACTTCCTAGTTTGGTTCTGATAAGCACCGCAACCACAAAAAACACCGGAATAAGACCAACAATAGCAATCAAACCAAGCGCTAAATCCATGGTCCTTTTAATATACCTTCTATATATATCACCATTTGCAGCATTCATACCTATCTCCACAACCCTTTTATGATCTCCACAACTCTTTCTAAATCCCCATCATTCATTTTCGTATCACTCGGCAAACAAACCCCATTATCAAACAATTTCTCCGAAACATCTGTCCCGACAAAATCAAATTTCTCGAAATACGGCTGTAAATGCATTGGCTTCCAAACATGTCTTGACTCTATATTCTCTTTTTCAAGAGCATCCATAATATCAATCGGCCTAACATTCCCATTTAATGTAATTGCACTTAACCAATAATTAGAGTTATCCCATTCATTTGTCGGCATCATTTGAATGCCATCCAAATTACCAAGTTCTCTCTTATAAAACTCAAAAATATACTTCTTTTTCTCAACTCTCTGATCTAAAACCTTAAGTTGTCCTCTTCCAATCCCAGCCACAACATTACTCATACGATAATTGAACCCTAACTCACTATGCTGATAGTGTCGTGCTTGGTCCCTACTTTGAGTTGCCCAAAATCTAGCTTTAGCAATTCTCTCTTCATTATCAGAAACAAGCATACCTCCACCGGATGTAGTAATGATCTTATTACCGTTGAACGAGAAAATGCCGTAATCACCAAATGTTCCAACAGGCTTTCCTTTATAATAAGTACCTAAGCTTTCAGCAGCATCTTCAATTAAAATCACATTATACTTTTTACAAAGCTCTACTATTTTATCCATGTCTGCCGACAGACCATAAAGATGCACCACCATAACTGCCTTCACTTCCGGATATTTTTCGAAAGCTTCTTCCAATGCGTTAGGACACATATTCCATGACTTATAATCACTATCTATAAATACAGGAATTGCATGTTGATAAATTATCGGATTTGCAGTTGCAGAGAAAGTTAGTGTTGGACAAAATACGATGTCTCCCTCACCAATACCTGCAGCTTTAAGTGCTAAATGGATAGCTCCTGTCCCAGTCGTTAACGCTGCAGCGGCTTTGCTTCCTATCTTTTTAGCAAATTCATTCTCAAATTCATTGATGTTCTTTCCAAGTGGTGCAATCCAATTGGTATCAAATGCCTCTTTTATATACTCCATTTCATAGCCTTCATCACTCATATGTGGGGATGAAAGAAATATTCTTTCTTTATCTACATGATCTCGAATCGCCCAGTTTCCATTTACATGTATTTTAATGATGTCTTCAATACCTAAAGAGATAGCTTCCTCAAAAATAATTTGCATCATGTCTATCGGTATAGCTTTGGTTCTAGGTAAGAAGGGTGTACCAAGATCTGCGGCAGGAGTTATTGCTCTTGTTATTAATTTTCTCATATTATTCACTCCTTCTTTAATTATCAAAATTCCTTATCCGAGACTTTGAATTATCTGTATAGGAAAGGGAAAAGTACGCTCTCCACGTCCTAATCACCCAACTTCCGCCATCATCTTCAAACTACCAACCTCGACATTCCTACGATTAGCAGTACCTATAAGCACTTCCTTTAACTCATGACCGGTTAGACTAGGAATTTTCTCCAGCAAGAACAATAACTCATGATTAGTAATAGGCGTAGCCTTCCCGACATAAATCTTAGGAAAAATAACCTCGCTCTGTCTCTCACTCTCATTCATCAACTCTTCAAATAACTTCTCACCAGGTCTTATCCCCGTCTCCCTAATCTCAATTTCACCCTCCGAATACCCAGAAAGTTTAATAAGATTGCTAGCAAGATCGAATATCTTCACAGGATTACCCATATCTAAAACGAATACCTCGCCACCATTTGCTAAAGTCCCAGCCTGTATTACAAGCCGAGAAGCTTCTGGAATAGTCATGAAATAACGAGTCATTCTCATATCGGTTATTGTCACCGGACCACCAGCCGCAATTTGTTTCGTGAATAGTGGAACAACACTCCCACGTGACCCCAACACATTCCCAAATCGTACAGCTGCGAAATTCGTCTTACTGGTCTTCGCCAAGTTCTGCACAACCATTTCTGCAAAACGTTTAGTAGCCCCCATTACATTAGGCGGATTCACTGCCTTATCTGTAGATACAAGCACAAAGTTACTGACCCCAAAGGTATCCGCCGCTTCCGCAACGTTCTTCGTACCAAAAATATTGTTCTTCACAGCTTCCATCGGATTATATTCCATTAATGGAACATGTTTATGTGCAGCAGCATGGTAAATCACGTCAGGTCTACACTCATCCACGATGTCGAAGATTCTCGTGCGGTCTTGCACATCAGCAATCATTGGCCGAAAGTCTACACTATCTCCATACATATTTCTTAGCTCTTGGTCAATTAAATAAATAGAATTCTCACCATGTCCCAACATAATCAACTGTTTCGGGCTAAACCTCATCACTTGCCTACAAATCTCAGACCCTATCGATCCCCCAGCTCCTGTGACTAAAATCGTTTTACCGGTAATGTTCTCCGATATTACTTTCATATCTAGCTGCACTTCTTCACGACCTAGTAAATCTTCAATTTTCACACCGCGCATTTCATTGACAGAAATTTTACCTGTCATTAAATCTTCAATCAGTGGAATTTGGTGAGTTTTAGCACCTGTTTCAATACATAGCTTTATAATGTCAGCCATTTCTATTTTTATTAATGATGGAATTGCAAGGACGATGTGTTCCACTTTATGTTTTTTCACAAGTTCAGGAATATCTTGGATGAACCCTAACACCTTAACTCCATATATTTCCAAATATTGTTTCGATCGTGCATCATCTACAAAGCCAACTGGTGTCAGGCTTGCTTCACTGTTACTCAATAACTGACGAGTAACCATCGTACCTGCTGATCCCGCTCCAACGATTAATGTACGTTTACGATCAATATTCTTGTCAGACGTAATATGTGGACCCACATAGACACGCCATGAAAAACGGGAACCACCAATTAGCAGTATATGCATCATCCATGTCATGACTAGTACACGCCAATAAATATTTTGTTGAATAACAAATTGAATGGCCATCACCGCAATTATCGTATAAGTCACCGCACGCACTATAGATTTCAATTCTCCAACTGATGCATACGACCATGCTTTTCGATATAACCCAAATCGCCAAGCAAAAAAGTGATGAGCGATTAAGATTGAAAGAGAACTAACTACTAGAATTTCGTTTGTAAATACGTTGATGTAAGGATGAAAGGCGAAATAACCAGCATATATTGAGAACAATACAATCATTGAATCTAGCAGAATCAACAAAACTGTTCTTTTTTCTTTTGTCATGAGTCCTATTTCCTTCTGAATTAGTAGATTAAACAAGGCCAAACAACTTCTTTCGTTGTTGAAAACGCTCAGGTGCTAACTTTTTAAAGGAGCGTCCTTGCAACACATCTTCAGCCTGCGTGTTCACTAATGTCACCATATCTGAACCAAGCTCTTTCTTCAGCTTGTCCATGCCTTGCTTCCAAACAAAACTACGATTCGTCATGTTATGAGCGTCTGACGCTACAAAGTGAGCTAGATGGTGCTCAAGAAGATTTAAACTTAATTTCTGTGTTTTTCTACCGAACTTTCCCGCTACACTCGCCGCTGTTACTTGAGACAATGCACCGTTTTTGATGAGGCGGTATAACTTGTCTGTGTTTTCAGCGATTGCTGCATTGCGTTCTGGATGAGCGATAATTGGTGTGTAGCCTTTTACAAGCAAGTCATAAAACAACTGCTCAGTATACTTCGGTATGTTTGAAGGTGGAAATTCCACTAAAATATATTCCGAATTGTTTAATGTTAATAACTCTTCGCTGTGGTTGAATGCATCTAGCATTTCTCCAAACAGCCGTATCTCTTGTCCCGCATATATGTTAAGAGGTATGTTCTGTCTTTTCAATTCACTTTGTAGATCTTTAACTCGTATAAGGACATTCTTTTTTTCGTTTGTATAACTCGGGTGTCTATGGTGTGGAGTTGCGATTACAGAAGTGATACCTTCCGCCACTGCTTGTTTAGCCATATCCACACTACTAAATATATTTTTCGAACCATCATCAAGTTCCCACAATATATGTGAATGAATATCGACCATTGAAATCCCTACTTTTCGATTTATTTAGTTCTTATTACCCGAATTATAGAACTTCAAATTATATTATCATGATAAATAGACTATTAAAAGAGGGTTAATAGGTATTGTTTTGTCGAAAAATGTAAATTAAATAGCAATAATGACATAGAGGTTAAAAATTATATAAATTGTTATCAATAAAAAGTGAAGAAATACCTATTCTGATACAAAAAGAAAACACCATAAAGCTGTATT
>NZ_AMGD01000037.1:0-623 GCF_000297555.1 Paenisporosarcina sp. TG-14 | reverse complement strand
GAGTCGCCATCTTGCACTCCAAGTAACTAAAATTACCCGTTAAAATTGGATAAGAATATATAAATTTCCTGATTCAGTAAAATGCTTAAAAGTAGAATTATGCTCCTTTTGAGCGTAATTGTTTTTGTTCGCTTTGTTTATCAGCTGGTTTTAATTTAAAGGGTAAAATAATACGGTTTAAATTGCTTTGCAGCTTGGTTATTCAAGCGTTGAACAGTTTTAGGGGAGATGGAACAATCTCTTACCTTAGACGTTAAGGATTGTGCTTCAGCAGACTTTAGTATGACTTGTGCCTTTACATTTTGTGAAATATACATATTCTTTTGAACGATAGGTGTTTCAGTGAAACTATAATTACACGCTTTACATATGAAACGTTGCTTTTTCAAAAGTAAATAAGTTGGATTTACATCCGTAATTGGTAAGGTAATTCGAGATGCTTGAGTCCCATTTTTATAAACCGTATAGTCAATGTCTCTGAGACCACACCTTTGGCAATGTGTAGGGTTGTCTGTCAATTTCCCAAGGACATATGTACATACTTTTCCTTTAAAAGTCCCTTCTTTTATGAAGTTTTCTTCAAAAGTAATGTTAGGAATGTATTTGAACTTATGTTTCCTATA
>NZ_AMGD01000036.1:0-11802 GCF_000297555.1 Paenisporosarcina sp. TG-14 | reverse complement strand
CAATCAAGTAAATGTTTTCGAATGATCATAAAAGAAAATACAACTTAAAAAGAAGGGATTGCAGAACAGTGGTTTGCATGATGAACACTGAAATTCTGGTATTTTGAGCAAGTATTTCTCTTTTTAGAAATAGTGTAGAAGAAGTATTCCTGCTAGCTTTGTATCGCTCAAGATTTCAAATAATTGTCACTAAAAATAGAATTCGTTGCAATGATGGATAAATTCACACTAGTTGATTGAAGCGCAGGTGGCGACTTCTGCGGGAAAAGCTTGAGCTGAAGGCCCCGGAGGAACGCAGTGACGAGGAGACTGAAGCCAAGCCCGCGAAAAGCGTCCACCGTAGCGGAAATGAACGGGTTTCTATGGTTACCCTTCTTAAAGGACCGGGCGTAATTTGGCCAGCTTTTCTTATTTTCCAGAAGACTTGAGAATTCCGATAATTATAAATAAATGATAGAATATATAATCATTGGGAATAATAAATGAAATAGGGGGAATTCTTTTTGGTAATCGAGTTAATAAAATCTCACTCATCGGTTCGTAGTTATACAGAAAAGCAGCTATCTCGAGAAGAGGTCAGTGAACTGGTCGAAATTGCTCAACATGCTGCAACCTCTCATTTTGTTCAGGCCTACTCAGTAGTTTGGGTTACCGACAAAGAGAAAAGAGAAAAGATAGCAGAACTATCTCGTAATCCTAAACAAATGCTTGGTGCAGGTGCTGTATTGTTATTATGTACAGATTTTAATAGATTGTCTCACGCAGGTAAAATGCACGGCGAATCGATCGTTTTTGATAACGCAGAAAGTTTAATCGTTGGAATAACTGATGTTGGTCTTTTTGCTCAAAATCTTGCCCTTGCTGCGGAGTCAAAAGGATATGGAATCTGTTATATTGGCGGCGTGCGAAATGAGATGGAAGCTATAAGTGATTTGGTAGAGTTACCAAATGGAGTATTTCCTGTTTACGGGATGACAATAGGTGTGCCTGCAGAACACAATGAGGTAAAGCCGAGGCTACCAGTAGATGCGATTTTACATGAAAATAAGTACGACGAAGTGAAGTACGATGAACTACTTCCTACATATGATAAAGAAATAGAAAGATATTATAAAAATCGAAGTACAAATGAAAAGTCTACAACGTGGACAAAGGGAATGGCCGTTTATCTAAAAAAACCACAACGATTACATGTCCGATCATTTTTAGAGAAAAAGGGATTTCATTTAAAATGAAAATCGCATCAGATGGGGAATATTGAAATTACCCTTCGAGGATTTGAAAAAGAGACGATCTATGTGACCTAGTCACTTAGATTGTCTCTTTCATTTTCAAGGTTTTTGGTGTAATTGGTTGCCGTCCAAAGAGTACCTTATTTCTTGATAAAAATAGCAAATCGTTTTTTCATGCACCAAGTTTATTTATTAAATTATTTGTAGTCGTCCCACAACTTCGCAGGGAAAGGGACCATTACTATCGAATGTAAAAGTTATGTACAAAGTGTACTTATGAAAATAGTCAACAAGGATAAAAAAGCGATATAATCCTAAACTTGCTTAACTGAACCTAAATAAATCTTAGCAACTCTAGTAAAAATATGAACAATAGAAAAGGTGAGATATTTATGTACTTAGGTTTTAATGTAGAAATTGCTGATGAATTCACCAATTATTATCATGAAGGAAATCGTGTAAATGGTGAGAATCAAAAGAAACTAAGCAGAGACTTTAATAACTATGTATTTAAACATGTAGATTCAGGTGTATTAAGTGGCGAAGAAATTCAAAATGATTGGTTTCCTAGCATTCATGCAGATGTATTTATTTCTCATTCCCATAAAGATGAAAAGATTGCCATAGGTCTTGCTGGCTGGTTGAAAAGTAAATTTAAATTGAATTCTTTCATAGATTCTGGTTTGTGGGGCTATTCAAACGATTTATTGAAACAAATTGATCATGACTATTGTTTAAATGAGGATGGCAAAACGTTTGATTATAACAAAAGAAATTATTCAACTAGTCACATCCACATGATGCTGGCAAATTCTCTTTTAAAGATGATAGATAAAACAGAATGTATATTTTTTCTGAACACGCCTAACTCTATTGTGAGTCCTAAAGATTCGATTGAAAGTTCAACACAGTCTCCATGGATATATACAGAATTAATTGCCATGAAGGTTGTAAGGAAGAAAATTGATAGAAAGGTAAAGCGAGAGTTTGTAGCGGAAATCTTTAATGCACAGAAAGAGTTAAAGATAAACTACACCGTTGATTTAAATGATTTAGTAAAAATTGATCATGATTTTTTAAATAAATGGGAAAATAAATGGATTCATTCTACTAAAGAAAATCATCCTCTTGATGACCTTTATACTAGTTTGAAGTAGTAATTCATTACATGAATTGGAAGGGAAATAATTAAAGGGGAGTGTTTGATAAGTGGACAGTAAAATAAGACATTTAGAATTTATTCAACAAACGATACTTCGAATGGCAAGTAACTCCTTTTTGTTAAAGGGATGGACGGTAACGATAGTTGTTGGCATATTTGTATTTGCGAATCCCAAAGAAATTGACTCAAAGTATTTGTTTTCGGTACTTATCCCCATACTCTTTTTCTGGCTACTTGATGGGTTTTTCTTACATCAGGAAAAACTGTTCAGAAAGTTGTATGACAAAGTTAGGGTTACCTTAGAGGAGGATATTGATTTCTCTATGAATACATCATTAATCCAAAAAGATGTTGATTCTTGGATTAAAGTCACTGTTTCAAAAACACTTAGCCTCTTTTATTTTCCGCTTCTATTAGTGGTTCTCCTAGCGATTTATTTTGCTTATTTATTTTAAAATTTTAGTCTGCTTCACAGGAAAGCACTTTCCCAGTTATTGTATGGAAAAAGCTGCCGCAATTGCGTCTTCGTTCGTCTGCTTTTGGTGCAGGGGATTGTCGTACATTATGACCATGAAAACCTAGAAAACGTGTTCCATTTTCGAGAACAGAAACATGAATTCCATTACTACAAAGAAAATTGCTTTCTATTTTAATTAAATAAGTGAATGAATAAAACGGGTTTTTTATGGGCGAAATCAACGTGGGTGGTTTAATCTACTGTAGGACATAAAAAATTATAAACTTGGGGGTACAGTGAATGATTAAGTCTTTAGCCATGTGGTTTTTAATCATAATTGTAGGATTTATTCTCTTTGCTCTTACTCAAGTTCCTTTTCAAATGGGCTTTTTAGGTGGATATCAAGGAATCAATTTGACAATCATCGGAATTTTACAGGCTGCGCTAATTATTCCACTGATTTATTTTGGTATTCGCTATATGAAACTAGATTTCACGAAAATTGGGTTCACCTCATCTAAATGGAAAGAAGATGCCTTGCTAGGCTCCATTGTTGCTATTTGTTGGGCGCTTATCCAATTTATATGGTTCATTCCAAACACAGGTGGAGCCGATAGAGCGGATATTTCAGGGATACTAACCATGCTCGATCATCAATGGATAAATATTTTGTGGTACATTCCCTTGGGGGTCATTGGAGGAGGATTGACTGAAGAACTATATAATCGAGGATTTGTTATTGGG
The DNA here is from genome assembly GCF_000297555.1 of Paenisporosarcina sp. TG-14. Lineage (NCBI taxonomy): Bacteria > Bacillati > Bacillota > Bacilli > Caryophanales > Caryophanaceae > Paenisporosarcina > Paenisporosarcina sp. TG-14. The sequence goes on along the minus strand of NZ_AMGD01000036.1, from coordinate 8,207 downwards.
ACAATCGCTAATATCTTTAGAAACTCAAGGATTGCTATATACGTATCTGCTATTTTTGCCATTATATTCTTTGCAGCGGGCCACCTTCCGATGAATATGATTGAATGGGTCGATCTCCTCGTTCCGAGTACTGCCTATACATTGCTTTATCTATATACAAAAAGATTGACGGCTTCTATAATAGCCCATGGTTTGTGGAATGTACTTGCTGTTATCGTTATTTTTATTATTTATGGATGACTATACAATCTAGAACTAGGCAGCTAGCTATCCCAGTTAGTGTAATCCTGTACCCTGTAGGCTATTAATTGAGGTCTTTCGAGTCTGTAACAGGCGACTACTCAAGTGGAGAGATAGTGACTGAGACCATTTACTATAGAAAATAAAGAAAGCAAAAAGCAACCACAATTACATCTTCGGCTGCTCTTTTTTGCATTTATAGGTTTCAGTAGAGAGTCGGACGTGCACCCTCCGCAAGACTTACTATAGGAAAAGGGACTGAGCGAAAGTGACAAAATTACTGCGCTCAGTCTTTTTCGTTGTTTAGGTTATGGAGCAGCAGGTTGCTGTCCAAATTGATACACGAACCGTATTCGCCATGGCAATACACTCGCTGCGCTATATTTTTTCTACAAACAAAGTGCATGGGGGCTAATGAATATGGCATGTTTTTAATAAAGTTTGTTGCATAGGCACACCGACAAGTAAATTTGTAAATAGTAAATTAACAAAACATTTGCAAAAATTTCATATGAATAAAATGTCGAAACGTGTAAGATAATATTGTATGATACACAAATATTTGTTAAAAAGGAGAAAAATATGGGAAAATTTATTAAAATTATAGCTTCTATTAGTTTAGCACTGGCAATTATTACCCCAACAGTTTCTCCGACAACGAGTGTTCAGGCAGCAACGAACGGTGAAGTTGTCATTAATGAAATAGCTTGGATGGGAACAACGGTAGATTATAATGATGAATGGATTGAACTTTACAACAACACAAGTACTTCCCAGTCTTTAAATGGATGGACATTGAATAGCTCAGATGGAACCCCGTCCATTTCTCTAAGCGGAAATATTCCTGCAAACGGCTACTTTATACTTGAAAGAACAAATGACACAACGGTTTCTGAAGTTACAGCTAATCAGATTTATAGTGGTGCTATGGGAAACACAGGTGAAATATTTGAATTAAGAGACTCAAACAATGCTGTTATCGATCAAGTTAATGCTTGGCATAGTGGTGACAACAACACCAAAGCGACGATGGAACGAATTGATCCTTTAGGTACTGGAACAGATGCTGCTAATTGGAACATGGCAACAGATACATATGTTGAAGGAATAGGAACTCCTGGTAAAGCTAATTCAGAAGCACCTCAAAATGTAGGATGTACTGATACAGTCGAGCGTATAAATCAGGTTTCAGATGCACCAGACGCCATTAATGTGTACTTTAATAAATGTGCACTTGATCAATATGCGTCGCCTAATAATGAAGCTAATTACAATGTGAATCTTGAAAATCGATTGATCGAGCGTATAAACGGAGCGCAAACTAGTATTGATTTTGCAACTTATGAAATCAATCTTCCTAAAATCGTTGATGCTCTTATTTTGAAAGCATCTGAAGGCGTTGACGTTCGAGTGATTGCTGACTCAAAAGATGCGACAGATCCTAGCTATATTGAACGATTTGAATTAATGAGGCTGTATATAGAAGAGATGGTTCGAGGACAAGACATGATTATAGGAACAGCTGATGATATAACGGTTCTCTCAGAATCACCTATGTTGGCTGTTGAAGATACAACAAAACGTGCAAATCATGGTCTGCCATCGTCACCGAGCGACTTTCCTCAAAAGACCATTATGGTGGGGAATACTGAAATGACAGGTTATTTATTTGTAGAAGCAGAACATAAGGCTGACGGTAGCTATTACTCTCCGTCGACTCAAATGCATAATAAATTTGCACTTATTGATGATAAATGGGTGTTTACAGGAAGTTGGAATTACACAGTTACAGGTCTTTACGGGACAGATGCAAACATGGCCAATGGTATTCTTGATGGTAACCAACAGCATATCGTGGAAGTAAACTCTACGGAATTGGCTGGAATTTATGAAACAGAGTTTAATGAAATGTGGGGGTCAGATACAATAAATCCTAATCTTCAAATTTCTAATTTTGGATCACGTAAAATTGATAATACTGTCCACCAAATCATGGTTGGTGGTAAAAACATAGAGGTGTATTTCTCACCTGGAGACAATGCAATTGCGAGAATGGTAGATCTTATTAAAACCGAAGCTGATTACAAAACGTATTTCACCATATTTGCATGGAGTGATCAGGCTCTAGTCGATGAATTGAAAAACAAGTGGGAAGGGTCGTATGAAGATCAGCAAGGGACTCTAACTGGATTTGATGTGAAGGGCGTTTTTGACAGTAGCTTCTGGACACAGTGGTGGTCTGCAAGTATTGAAATGACAGGCCAAACTGTAACGGGAAGTGTCAACAATCCAAATACACGCTGGGCAAATTCTGCACCAGTGTTTAAAGATGCTGAATCGCGCAAGTTGCACAGTAAAACGATGATTGTTGATGCAGATACGGATAGCGATCCAACTGTCATTGTCGGTTCTACTAATTGGAGTACTAATGGAGAAGACATAAATGATGAGAATTTACTTATCATTCATGACTCAGCTATTACAAATCAATTCTTACAAGAATTTAATGCACGTTATTCACAGGCAGGCGGTACGGTTACTACACAATAAATACGTGGAAATGGACCAACATATAATAGAGTCACAGGCGGCCGAAATTGCATCTTCGGTCGCCTTTATTATGTGAATCGAGTTTCTATTCTTGCACTTCACAAACAGCAGCGAAGCGAAAACCAAACCAACTTAGCCCATTCAAACTTCGTGTTTGGGGTATTTTATGGAAAAAATAGGGTTAACGGGAATAACCCATGTTTGAACGGGAATAAAAGAACTGTGAACGGGATTAAACACAATGATATAAAACGTCTTTCTATGAAGGACAATAAATAACGAATTTCTTCAGCGGCCTCCAAGGTGGTTGCTGGTGGCGATGGACACACATCTAACGCAAGATTACTTGCAAGAAAAAAGACAAGAGCGAAGTGACAATTAAAGTCACTTCGCTCTTGTCTTTATGATTTTTTGCTTGTCATCCAAAGAAACCCGGAAATCCTTTTTTCTACAAGTTGCGCAGAAGTGACTGGCGGTAACTCTTTCAATTCGAATCACTAATAGTTAACCCAAGCCTTCTCATACATTTGCAATAAAATAGGGTCAGTTAACGTATTTGGCTTATATTGAAATGCATTGCCTTTTTCATCGACAATGTCCCGATCAATATCTTTTCCGAATACAGTAAGTCCTTGTAATACTTCATCGGTTAAAAAGTCTGTGTCAACGGACAAATCGATATTTTCAACCGTATAATCAGTTTGCTCGCGTTTTGCCATGACAAAACCCCAGTCGCCGAAGCTTGGAATGTCTACATGTAGATTTTCAGTGTGGAGACCTGCTTGTTGAACAGTATGATCAATCGTCCAGTACACGTCAGTGGCGAAAGTTGGACTAGTTGATTGAATCATAATAGTTCCACCGGGCGCTAAATGGTTACGAAGAAGCTGATAAAACTGCAATGTATAGAGCTTATTTAAAGATTCGTTATTCGGATCAGGTAAGTCAACTAAAATCACATCATAAAAATCCTTACCATCTTCCATAAATGAAAATGCATCTTCATGATGAACCTTAACTCGCGGATCTGAAAATGAGTCTTTATTTAAACCAAGGAGGTCATAATTCGTTTTAGCAAGTTCCACAACTGCAGCATCAAGGTCGACAAGATCAACGTGTTTGATTTCATCGTACTTCCACAGTTCTCTCAAAGCCAGGCCATCTCCTCCGCCAAGGACAAGTACGTTTTCAGGATTATCAACGCTTGCAACAGCAGGATGGACGAGGGTTTCATGATAACGATATTCATCTGTTGAACTTAACTGAAGCTGTCCATCAAGAAATAAGCGAATATCACCTTTTTCTTTTGTTAATATGATTTGTTGGTAATCTGTTTGTTGGAAGTGAATAATTGGATCACGATACATCTTTTGTTCAAATGTGAAAGCAACTTCATCTCCCCAGAACACACCAGATAGAAGTACGACAAAAAGTGATAGTCCCGCAACGAGATGTACACGGAATCGAGCAATTTCACGTTTGAAATAATAAAGTACCCAAAGCGCCACGCCTACATTAATTAAGCCAACCATAAAGGCCGTTTTTACAAGTCCAAACTCAGGTCGTAAATAAAATGCAAAGAGTAAACCACCAATTAAGCCGCCAGCGTAATCTGAAAACAAGACACGTGCAGTACTTTTACTTAAAGTTACTCCGATTTCAGTTGCTTTGCGAATCAAAATTGGCAGTTCAACACCAGTTAATGCACCAATAATAAGGGTGATGGAATACAAAAATATGGCATCTGTTCCATCAGGAAGAAACGCTGTCACTCCGAAGAATAAGAAGGTTGAAAATCCACCGATTAACCCTATGGTAAACTCAATCCAAATAAAAGAAATAATTAAATTTTTCGTGACGTGTTCGCTGATTGAAGCGCCGATGCCCATTCCAGTTAAAAATAGTGAGATAATGATCGTATATTGCTTCACACCATCTCCTAAAATGTAGGAACCTGCAGCTCCAAATAAAACTTCAAATATAATTCCACAAATAGAAACAATACCAGAAGCCCAATAAATGGCTTTACTTTGTTTTGTTCCTAAATTACTTATCACGCTCATTTGTTCAGACTCCTTACTTCACATGAAGCTTGTTTCGTTAAATTAAATCCAATACCTGGTCATTAGAAGCTATTAGTTTGTATGAGTTGAAAAAATCAATAGCTATCCAAATGAAAAGTAATTTGGACAGCTATTGAAATACATGCAATTTAGTTTGTTTATGTAATGGAAGCTCCAATAACGAATGCTAACCCTACTGATACTGCAAAACTGATAATGCCAACAGCCATATTATCTTTGTGAAGTTGGTCTTCTACTGAGAATTTACGTGTAAATAATTCAAATAATAAGTAAGCGATTAGTTGAAGAGCAACTCCAACTCCTCCCCAAATCAATGTCTCCGTAACGGCAGAACTATTGTATATGGCAAATGCTAAGATAATACAGATTCCCACGATTTTACCACTAATTGAAAGGGCTACTGCTTTATTGCCATTTAGCACCTCATCCCAATCCTTATACTTCTTGGTCATTACTTCAAAAATTGCTAAGCCCACTAGGACAATAATAATTGCAATTGCAAAATACATAACTGTTAACAATAATGAATTCATCTTTTTATCCCCTTTCAACTAATTACTTACCTGAACCTGTTCCTCCACCACGAACGGATGAACCACGAATTGAAGGGACGGTATTTTTCCCTGCAAATGTTCCTGCAGCGTTGTAACCTCCGTAGCAACTACTTGGATTTATTTTACAGGCTTGACTTCTGTTACTGCCCCAACTATTTCCAAACATATTACCTAAAAGGCTTGCCACCAAATATCCTTCAAAGAAACTAGGACGATAATTATTTTGGACAAATTCTTCTCCTGCAACTTCAATCATCGTATCCGAAGAATTATCCTCTGACTCGGTTAATGTAACAAATTGTTTGTCGTAGATGAATATTTGTTTGCCATCTCGTTCTTCACTCATTTCAGAAGGTTTTTCATGGTTTTGTATATCGCTAGCGACGGTTGAGATATCTTGGTTCTCTGCAATATATACTTGAGAGTAATCATCGCTGTTTGTAGTACTTGTTACCGTATCGAATAGTTGATATGTACTGCCAATATAGTCTTCGATGCCATCTTTAAATAGGGAACCTGAACCATTCCCGCATGCAGAGACAAAAAGAAGGACACTGACAATCATTATGGACAGAATCGTCCTTTTCACATTTTTCACCTACCTTTCAAGTGTAAGACATTGTTTGTGATAAAGGAAAGGACCTGTTTTATAACAGGTCCCGTTCCTGAAAAATTGTGGATAGATTATGATTTAGCCATTCTCTTTTTAAGAGCAGTTAATTCGTCATCAACACCGCTATCAAGTGATTTAAATTCGTCATCAAGACTACGGTTAGATGAGCGCATATCTTCACTTGTTTCAGCTTCAGCTTCGAATTGAAGTACTTTTTCTTCCATACGATCAAAGCCGTTACGTGATTCGTTACCGCCAACACCTGACATCGTACGGTTCATCTTCGTGCGTACTTGAGCTGATTCAGCACGTGCTTTTAATGAATCTTTTTTAAGCTTCATTTGACTATATTCGTTTTTCATTTCGTCAAGTTTAGAACGGAGAACGGATGCATCTTCTTTTGCACGGGTATGCGATTCTTGAAGGGAAGATACTTGCTCAGAATGAACTTTTTTGTCCTCAAGTGCACGTCTTGCAAGATCTTCGTTACCAGCTTCTAGTGCTTTTATTGCTTGTTCTTCGCGCTTAGTTATCATGCTGTTTGAATCATTAACTTTCTTTTGAAGAAATTTTTCATTGGCAATTTGTTTAACAACAGAACTTTCTACTTCACGAATGTCTGCTTCCATTTCGCGCATAAATTGATCAAGCATTTTTATTGGATCTTCGGCCTTGTCTAACATCGCATTTAATTCTGAACCTACCACTGTTTGCATTCGTTTAAAAAATTGAAACATTTATTATTCCTCCTATTAGTAAAGTTAATTAATTAATTACTTCCTGCAATAATCTTTAATTCATATTCTTCAATATAATAGCCAGTACTTGCTTCTATTTCATTACCCCAAATTTCTAATGAGAGTGCTTTTTCATCTTCTTCATCGAAATATGAGAAGTAACGACACTGAGCACCATCTACATTTTGACTTCGACCTTCACCTTTTACAATTGCAGTACCATATTCATCTTGAAAATAAGTAACGCCATCGAGCTCAATTTTTTTAGGAAGTGGCTCTTGTAATTTTAATTTCGACTTCACATAAATACCTAGCTCTAATTCATCATCCATCTCAACGCTTAACCAGATCACTTTATTATTACCTTGGAGCTGGTATGCAAACCAATTGAAGCCATGGTCATTGAATGAAAGTTTGCCAACAACTTCGAAATCTTCAAGATCATACGTTATAAAATCTCCCGTTTTTATATTCATAACGGTACGTTCTTTAACATCAGGTCTTTGTGGTTCTTTACTGCCAAACAATTTACTGAGAAAACTCACTAAGTCATCACATCCTTCTTCGACCCTTTCTGTCATCTACATGTATTACTACGAATGAGATGCGAAAAAGTTTCTATTATTATCTATTCTCTCGTACTTTGCCTTTGGAAGCAATAATACCAATCCTTACCGAGAGCATAGAAAAACAATGCTTAAACAAAAAAAGAATTATCTGGTAAAACAGGGGGCGTTGCGGGTTCAGAAATATCTTCGAATATAACAATGAGAGAAAATTATGCTGCAGGAAATAAAAAACGAATTTGTTATGGTGGACTTCGTCAGTGTATTTTTTGAAGACAATCTTTACAAATACAGGCTTTGTCTACTTTTTCCCCAGGTACTAACTCGAAAATTTCTTTAGGGAAAAACTGTGTTGTACACCAGCAGGTGGGATCTCCTAATTCATTGCCACAATAATTGTTTTTATCGCATATCGGACATTTTTTTGCATCGATTGTCATATTGACCTCCATTTATAAATAACTATTCTTTACTTAAATCATTGAAACACATTTTGTTAAATAAGAAAATAGATAAAGAATAAAGTGTTTTTGGAGATAAACTGATTCGGCTCGCCTTTAACCTTCACGTGCATAGTTCCTTAATTCTGGTTTACTAGTTAATGGACACTTTCTACTTAGAAAGTAAGCAGCCGAAGATACAATTTCGGCTGCTTTTTACTAACTTTAAAGGTTCGTTCTGCGTTACTTAAAAGAAGGGTTTCGCACACTACACAATTTGCAGAATCCTGGTTGGAAGCTTTAATGATAGAAGAAAACAAAACAAACTCATCTGCTAAATAAGTGGTGGAAACTCTTCTTTATAGAAAAAAAGTAAACGGAGACAGTAGTAGATATAAATTGAACTGAGCCCTTATTAACGGA
>NZ_AMGD01000035.1:0-3127 GCF_000297555.1 Paenisporosarcina sp. TG-14 | reverse complement strand
CTGGAGCGCAAATCAGCGGTAGAACCTACTCCTTAAAATACCCGGAATACTGGATTCATTACTCACTAAATTTATATACTTTCTTATCTTGTAAAAAATCAGTCAAAGTACGCCCCGTTCTTTAAGAAAGTACAGAAGATTTAAGTATCAGTTTAAAGGGATATTCCATACAATATCAACTTTGATTTCCGTTACAACGCACTTTCATGTTTCGAAGCTAGCGCAGCGATGCAGCTCACTTTCATGTTTCGAAGCTAGCAAAGCGATGCAGAAACAGAATCAGCCGGACGCTTTCCGCGGCCGGTGTCAAGCTAGAGTGGCGCTTACGCTTTTCTTTAAACCCGCTACGACAAAGGAGGAATCGCTATGCAACGAATACCAACAGATCGCATTACATTTTGGCTATTATCTGCCCTACTACTTGTATTTGTAGAGGTCATGTTCTTTCATAATGGAAGCGTGTTATTCGTTCTTTTTGGTGTCGGGTTAATTTATATCAGTTTGCGGAGAAAAAGCCGCTTATTTTTTTGGAGCGGTGTTGTCTTTTTAGGGATTGCCCTTCTTTCCATGTGGAGCTTACGACTATTTATCGTTGCAATCTTAGTCTATATTTTAGTACGACTATGGAAAGGCGATGAAACACAACAAATTATAGAACCATTTCTTGGTGATGATATAGAAACGCCAAATGCAATCATTCAAAATAAACTCTTTTCGATTCAAAGTACACCTTTTCAAGCATATGAATGGCAAGATGTTCATGTACAAGGTTTTTACGGAAACATCACGATTGATGCCACGCAAACGGTTTTACCAAAAGGTTCGTCTCTTGTTTCAGTTCGACAAGGTATTGGTAAAATCCGAATTGCTGTTCCTTATGAAATTCCAGTTCGAATTCATTACACAACGTTACTTGGAGAAGCTTTACTATTTGGTGCAAGTAAAAAACGGTTATGGAATCAATCACTTGTTCTTCAAAATGGTTATAACGAAGCCCAAGGAAGCGCATCTTCGGAACTGATTATCGCAGTATCTACTTGGCTTGGGGATGTTGAGGTGATTCGTAAATGAGTGGATTTATAGGTCGTACTTTTACATTATTTTCACTTCTAGTCGCTGTACTAGTTCCTTTATTAACCTACTTATTGGGCTGGCCTTCATATGAGACATGGCAACCCCTTTGGTCAATTGAAGAAGCGAATTTACCTATTGCTATTTGGATAGGAATCATCCTACTTGGAATTAGTATGGGCGTTGCCATTTCAACTACTCAACTGGCTAGAAAAAGAGAGCGCACCGTTGAACGCTATTTACAAGCTACCATTAATGCGGAGCAACAACATGACAATCTTACTGTCCCTGTGGTTTCCTCAAAGTTAAACAAAACACTGGGAGAAGTAACAATACTAATTACGACGCAAAAGAAAAGCCTGCAAAGAATGGTAGACGAGCGTGCAGAAGGTGAAGATAAAAGAATTCAAGAACGTATAATACAAGAACGGCAGCGCTTAGCACGCGAACTACATGACTCCGTGTCTCAACAGTTATTTGCAGCTTCCATGTTGCTATCGTCAATCACGGAACAGCATGAAAGTAGCGGTGAAGTAGTTTCCAAACCATTAGCACAAGCTGAGAAAATAGTTCAACAAGCACAACTTGAAATGCGTGCCCTTCTTCTACACTTACGTCCAGCAGCACTTCATAACAAATCATTAACCCAAGGTCTAGAAGAATTACTTTTTGAATTGCAACAAAAAGTTCATTTCACCATCCGTTTCCGTCTAGAAGATGTATCCCTTTCAAAGGGTGCGGAAGATCACTTATTCCGTATCGCGCAAGAAACGTTATCAAATACATTGCGTCATGCAAATGCCAGTGAAGTCGATATTTTATTAGTAGAACGGGACGGACTTGCGATTTTCCGAGTTCAAGATAACGGCGTAGGCTTTATAAAAGACGATGATGGCAATGCAGGTTCTTATGGCTTACATCACATCCAAGAACGAGCGATAGAAATGGGCGGAACTAGTAAAATTGTTTCCGTTCCTTCGCAAGGTACCATTGTAGAAGTAAAAGTACCTGTTGAGAAAAGAGGTGAAGTAGATGATACGAATCGTACTAGTGGATGATCATGAAATGGTTAGAATAGGTGTATCTGCATACCTTCAAGCACAAGCAGACATGGAAGTGATTGGTGAAGCAGTGAATGGAAAAGATGCAGTGGATTTAGTACTCTCGCTTCGTCCTGATATCGTGTTGATGGATATGGTCATGCCCATTATGAATGGTGCTGAAGCCACGAAAGAAATCATTGCACAGTGGCCACAAGCAAAAATCATGATTGTCACAAGTTTCCTAGACGACGACAAAGTCTATCCCGCTTTAGAGGCAGGTGCTGTCAGCTATGTTATGAAAACATCGAAAGCAAAACAAATTGCAGATGCCATCCGCCAAACATTAAATGGGGAAGCTGTTTTAGAACCTGAAGTTACAAACAAAATGATGAAACGTATGCGCCAAGGACAAGATCGCCCACTTCACGAAGAGTTAACTGATCGCGAACATGAAATTTTATTATTAATGGCTAAAGGCCGGAGTAATCAAGATATTGCCGATGAATTGTTTATCGCTTTAAAAACTGTAAAAACGCATGTAAGTAATATATTGTCGAAACTCCAAGTTCAAGATCGAACGCAAGCAGTCGTCTATGCTTTCCAACAAGGATTAGTGCCGAAAAGTTAACCAACCTCGCCAACGCGAAGTTGGTTTTTTTGTTTAACTCCATATCGCTTGTGATTGCGGTGATTTTTATGAATCTGCAAGCGTTTATCTTCATTTCACTCGGTGACGGTGTAGTTTAATCCCGTTCATTTTGATTTAATCCCGTTTATGGTTGATTTATTCCCGTTCGATCGCAGTTTATTCCGTTTCAAATTAATTTAATCCCATTCAAACATGCTTTATTCCTGTTCACCCTATTACCTCCTAAAAATCCTTATGTACAAACCTGCAACTTTAACGCGTAAGAAAAACCGGGCAAAGTACGCCCGGTCCTTTAAGAAGGGTAACCATAGAAACCCGTTTATTTCCGCTACGGTGGACGCTTTTCGCGGGCTTGGCTTCAGTC